>NZ_JBSFVM010000002.1:0-168041 GCF_053592315.1 Streptomyces sp. NPDC002754 | reverse complement strand
CGAGCATTTCGGCGATGACGGCCACCGGGAGCGGTTCGGCGACCGCCGTGAGCAGGTCGCCGCCGCCATCGGCCACCAGAGCGGAGACGAGTTCGCCCGCCAACTTCTCTACGTAGGGCTGGAGTTGGCGCACGGTGCCCGGGGTGAACGCCTTCGACACCAGGCGGCGGATGCGGGTGTGGTCCGGAGGCTCCAGGTCGAGCATGCCGTGGTCGTTGAGGGTGTGGAACGGCTCGTGCTCGGGCGGTGGGGCCGTGCGGCCGAACTCCTCGTGGGCGTACCGGTGTTGGTAGGTGCGGCCGAGGCGGCGGTCGCGCAGCAGCGCCGAGACGTCGGCGTGGTGCGGGATCAGGTACTGCTTCGAGGGCTCGAACCAGTGCACCCGGCCGGCCTCGCGCAGGTCCGCGTAGGCGGGATACGGGTCGGCGACGAAGGCCGGGGACCACGGGGCGAACTTCTCCACGAACGCGTCCATGCCCGGACGCTAACCCCGCTCACCCCGGCGTGACCAGACGTGCCTCGTACGCGAACACCGCCGCCTGCGTCCGGTCACGCAGCCCCAGCTTCACCAGGATCCGGCTCACATGCGTCTTGATCGTCGACTCGGCGACCACGAGCCGCTCGGCGATCTCGATGTTCGACAGACCCTGCGCGATCAGGACGAGCACCTCCGTCTCGCGCTCGGTCAGCTCCCCGAACGCGCCCGCCTGCCGACCCGCCGTGATGCCCGGCGTCTCGGACAACTTGGCGAACTCGGTGATCAGGCGGCGGGTCACGGTCGGCGCGAGGAGGGCCTCGCCGCTCGCCACCACCCGTACGCCGTCGGCGAGTTCGCGCGCGGAGGCGTCCTTGAGGAGGAAGCCGGAGGCCCCGGCCCGCAGCGCCTGGTACACGTACTCGTCCAGGTCGAAGGTGGTCAGGACGAGCACCTTCGTGCCCTCGTCCGCCGCGACGATCTCGCGGGTCGCCTCGATGCCGTTCAGCTCCGGCATCCGGATGTCCATCAGGACGACGTCGGGGTGGAGCTCGCGGACCTTGGCGATCGCCTCCACGCCGTTGACCGCCTCGCCGACGACCTCGAAGTCCGGCATGGCGTTCAGGAGAACCGAGAAGCCCTCGCGGACCATCATCTGGTCGTCGGCGACCAGCACCCTGATCACGCCTCGTCCTCCGTCCCGGTGGCCGCGGCGCGGGCGACGGGGAGGAAGACCGCCACCTCGTACCCGCCGTCGGCCGTCCCGTCCGCCGTCATCTCGCCGTCGAGCATGGAGACACGTTCGCGCATCCCGGTGAGACCGTGGCCCGCGCCGGTGACGGAGGGCGGGCGAAGCCCTCGTTCAGGGGTGGTGGCCGGGCGGCGGGCGGGATTGACCAACCCGGTCGACGGACCGTTGACGATCCTGAGGCCGAGGCCCCCGAGGACGTACGCCACCTCGACCGCGGCCTGCGAGCCCGGGGCGTGCCGCAGCGCGTTGCTCAACGCCTCCTGCACGATCCGGTACGCCGACAGCTCGACGCCCTGCGGGAGTTCACGGGCCGCGCCCGTCACCGTCCGCGTCACGGTCAGGCCCGCCTCCCGCACGTTCTCCAGGAGCCTGTCCAGGTCGGCGAGGGTGGGCTGCGGGGCGTCGGGCGCCTCGTAGTCCGCGGCCCGTACGACACCGAGGACGCGGCGCAGCTCGGTGAGGGCCGACACCGCGTTCTCCCGGATCGTGACGAACGCCTGCTCCAGCTCGGGCGGCGGGTTCTCGACCCGGTAGGGCGCGGCCTCCGCCTGGATGGCGACGACCGACATGTGGTGCGCCACCACGTCGTGCAGCTCGCGCGCGATGTTCGTGCGCTCCTCCAGGAGCGTGCGCCGGTCCCGCTCGACGGCGGTGACCGTACGCTCCTGGACGACCTGGAGGCGCGCGGTGCGGTTGACGTGGACGAGCGCGACGATCCCGACCCCGATGCCGGACAGCACCATCATCGGGACGGCGATGCCGGAGTTCACGTCGCCGAAGACCGCCGCGGAGAGCAGCGAGTACAGCGTGGACAGGACCCACATCCAGGCTGCCGTACGCGGTCGGGTGCGCGCCGCGACCACCATCATCACGACCGTGTGGCCCATGATGCTGCCGCCCGACCACGGGTAGAGGCCGTCGCCCGTCGCCCACACCAGGAGCGGGGCGGCCGCCAGCGAGAGCCACCAGGCGAGGATCGGGCGGAGCAGGGTGAGCGCCACCGGGACCGACGCCATCAGCCCGGCGACGAGGGCGAAGAAGCTGTCGTCGAGGGCGCCGTAGCTCGCCATGCCCGTGATCAGCGTGAGCCCGGCAAGGCCGAGCACGACGGCGTGCGGCAGGAGCCCCAGGTGCCTACGGAAGCGCTCGGGGAACTGCCGGGCCCACGGCCCGTCCGTGCCCACCCGGGGCAGCGGCCGGTAGGTGAGCACCCCCCGGAACAGGTCCTCGCGCAGCCCCCGCAGCGCCGACTTGGCGAGATTTATCTCAGGGCTGTGCTCGCGCGGGCCCTGCATGGTGGTCGTGTCGGTCATGGCACTCACGGTAGGTCGCGGCAACGCCGGCCCGCGTCCGTACGGAGGAGGGTTCGGGGGCGTCCGTCCCAAGGACTAGTAGTCCCCGGGGCCGTGGTCACCAGGCGAGTTGGGCGATCTCCTCCGCGACCACCGCGCAGGCGTCCGCCGCCGGGTCGATCGGCGGGAAGTGGCCGACCCCCTCCAGGAACGTGGCGCCCACGACCTCGCCGGCCTTCGCCGCCGCGTCCGCGTACGCCTCGGCCAGCTCGAACGGCACGGTGGTGTCCGAACGCCCCTGGACCACGGTCGTCGCGACGCCGGTCGGCAGCAGTTCCACGGGGTCCGCGTACGGACGGCGCTCGTCGAACAACTGCCGCACACCGCCCAGGAGTTGGACGCACGCACCGTCGCAGACGCCCAGTTCCTCGGCGAGCACGAAGCCCACGAGCGGGGCGATGGCGACGACGCCGCGCAGCGCCGCGGAGTTCGGGGTGCGCCAGGGCGCGCCCTCCGGCAGCACGTGCCGGGCGCCCGCCCACAGTGCGAGCTGACCGCCCGCCGAGTGGCCGGTGACGATGGTGCGGCGCGGGTCCGCCGACGGCAGGTGTTCGGCGGCGAGCGCGGGCATCGCGTCGAGCGCGGTCGCCACGTCGTCGAAGGTCTCCGGCCAGCGCCCGGCGACGGGGCCCTCGGCGCCCTGATGCGGCACCGTGCTCCCCCGCCGGTACTCGACGTTGGCCACGGCGAACCCGCGCCGTGCGAGGAAGTCGCAGAACGGGGTCAGGTACTGCCGGTCGTACGGCGCCCGCCACGCACCGCCGTGCAGGACCACGACGAGCGGGGCCGCGGTCGCGCCGTCTCTCGGGGCGTAGAAGTCGACGATCTGATCCGGGTGATCGCCGTACGCGGCGCTGACGTCCGGCGGCACGGCAGGATGCGAGAAGGCCGACGCCTCCTCCGCCTCCTCGCGGGCGGCGCCGGACTGGTCGGGGTCTGGCATGCTCCAACCTCTCGACATCGTGCGGAACTTGACGGATACGCGAACGACCCGGCGGGCAGCCGATGATTCACGGTATGCGGACGCTACCAGGCCCGTGACGTGCGTCAACACGTACAGTGACCGCACAAACGGTTCCTTCGTACCGTTACCCTGTCGGTCATGACCGGTAACCCGACCGAAGCGCACGAACCCGGCACGCTCCGTCCCGGCGGGCGCACGGCCCGTGTCCGCGCGGCGGTGCTCGACGCGGCGGGCGACGTCCTCGCCGAGCACGGCTTCGACCGGCTCGACCTGGGTGACATCGCACGGCGCGCGGACGTCGGCAAGACGACCGTGTACCGGCGGTGGGGCTCGCCCACGGGACTCGTCGCCGACCTCCTCGACCAGATGGCCCAGGAGTCGCTGCCGCGCACCGAGACGGGCAGCCTGCACGGCGACCTGACCGCCAACGCACGCCTCGTGCAACGTACGTTGGCGGATCCCCGGCAGGGTCGGCTGTTCCACGCGGTGATCGCGGCGGCCGCCTGTGACCCGCGCACGGCGTCGGCGCTCGCCCGCTTCTACGAGGTCCGGGTGGCGGAGTGGGCGCCGTGCGTTCAACACGCCGTGGAGCGGGGTGAGTTGCCGCGGGGCACGGATCCGTCGGAGGTCGTCCGGGCGGTGTCCGCGCCGCTGTACTACCGGCTGTTGACGACCGGCGTCGCGCCCTGCGTCGCCGACGCGGAGCGGGCGGTCTCCGCCGTGGTGGCGGCGGCGGGCGCGGGGGCGTACGCATCAAGCCCCTGCGGCGATTGAGCAGCGGGGTCCGGGGCGGAGCCCCGGGCGTAGGACCGGTCGCCCGTCCTCCGGCCTCGGGGCGCTGCCCCGGACCCCGCGCCTCAATCGCCGGCGGGGCTTGAATTGCTCAGGTCAGCGTCTGCGCGGCTGCCTCTGAGGAGTCCTTCAGGAACTGCGTGCAGCGTTCGTACTCCGCCTGCTCACCAATCGTCCCCGCGGCCCGCGCGAGGGCATGCAGCGCCCGCAGGAAGCCACGGTTGGGCTCGTGCTCCCACGGCACCGGGCCGTGCCCCTTCCAGCCGGCACGGCGCAGCGAGTCGAGGCCG
This sequence comes from Streptomyces sp. NPDC002754, assembly GCF_053592315.1. Taxonomy (NCBI): domain Bacteria; kingdom Bacillati; phylum Actinomycetota; class Actinomycetes; order Kitasatosporales; family Streptomycetaceae; genus Streptomyces; species Streptomyces sp. NPDC002754. Next base: position 163,417 of record NZ_JBSFVM010000002.1, on the reverse strand, counting down.
CGGTGGTAGCCGGTGCGGGCGTAGGCGTACGACTCGACGACGCTGCCGCGCTCGAACGCGTCGTCGGCGAGCTGCGCCCAGGCGAGCGAGGAGGTCGGGTACTTCGCGGCGACGTCCGCGGGAGCCGTGCCGGACGCGAGCAGCTCGCGCGGCTCCGGGTCGTCCGGGAGCTCGGTCGGGGGCGGACCGCCGAGGAGGTTCTCGTGAAGGTTCATGGGGTCAAGTGTGCCGCGCCCACGCCGTTGCCCGTCGAGCGCCCTCGTGACATGCCACGGGCCCGGCTCCCGCAAGGGGGAGGCCGGGCCCGTGAGCGTCAGGACTACTTGATGCGCGTACCCGTCGAGCGCAGGTTCTCGCAGGCCTGGACGATGCGGGCGGTCATGCTCGCCTCGGCCTTCTTGCCCCACACGCGCGGGTCGTACGTCTTCTTGTTGCCGACCTCGCCGTCGACCTTCAGGACGCCGTCGTAGTTCTCGAACATGTGGCCCGCGATGGGCCGCGTGAAGGCGTACTGGGTGTCGGTGTCGAGGTTCATCTTCACGACGCCGTTCTCGAGCGCGGTGGTGATCTCCTCGACCGTGGAGCCGGAGCCGCCGTGGAAGACGAAGTCGAACGGCTTCGAGCCGGCCGGCTGACCGTACTTCGCGGCGACGCCCTCGTTCAGGTCCTTGAGGAGGTCGGGGCGGAGCACGACGTTGCCCGGCTTGTACACGCCGTGCACGTTGCCGAAGGACGCGGCCAGCAGGTAGCGGCCCTTCTCGCCCAGGCCCAGGGCCTCGGCGGTGCGCAGTGCATCGTCGACCGTGGTGTAGAGGTTGTCGTTGATCTCGTGCGAGACGCCGTCCTCCTCACCACCGGTCGGGGTGATCTCGATCTCGAGGATGATGTTCGCGGCCTTGGCCTTGGCGAGCAGCTCCTGGGCGATCTCCAGGTTGACCTTGAGCGTCTCGGCCGAGCCGTCCCACATGTGCGACTGGAACAGCGGCAGGCCGCCGGCCTCGACGCGCTTGGCGGAGATGTCGAGCAGCGGGCGTACGTAGCCGTCCAGCTTGCCCTTGGGGCAGTGGTCGGTGTGCAGCGCGATCTTGTTGCCGTAGCGCGCGGCCGCGACGTGCGCGAACTCGGCGAGCGCCTCGGCGCCGACGACCATGTCCTTCACGCCCTGGCCCGAGAGGTACTCGGCGCCACCGGTGGAGATCTGGATGATGCCGTCGGACTCGGCCTCGGCGAAGCCCTGCAGCGCCGCGTTCAGCGTCTGCGTCGACGAGACGTTGATGGCCGGGTAGGCGAACTTCCCCGCCTTGGCCCGGTCGAGCATCTCGTTGTACTGGTCCGGGGTTGCGATGGCCATCTGCCGTCTCCTCGTAAAGCGCGGGTTGCGGGGGCTCGGGTTGTCGTTCCGTCGTTCGCGGCGACCCTCACCAAGCGTCAAGGGGTGACATCATCGTCGACCCCATCCTTCCAGACTCGGCCGAATGCTCCAGCCCGAAGTTTCTGCGGGGCTCGGTCCGAAGATTCTGCGGGGCTCAGTCCGAGACTCTGCGGGGCTCAGTCCGAGACTCTGCGGGCTCAGTCCAGGCCGAGCTCGTCCTTCGAGAACGCGAAGAGGTACGGCACCCCGGCGCCCTCGGTGATCTTCTCGGCGGCGCCGGTGGCCCGGTCCACGATGGTCGCGACGCCGACCACCTCGGCCCCTGCCTCGCGCACCGCCTGGACGGCCTCCAGCGGCGAGCCGCCGGTCGTGGACGTGTCCTCGACGACGAGCACGCGACGGCCCTTGATCTCCGGGCCCTCCACGCGCTTCTGCATGCCGTGCGCCTTGGCGGCCTTGCGGACGACGAACGCGTCGAGGCGCTGCCCGCGGGCGGCGGAGGCGTGCAGCATCGCGCCCGCGACCGGGTCGGCGCCCATGGTGAGGCCGCCGACCGCGTCGAACTCCAGGCCGGCGGTCAGGTCGAGCAGCACCTGGCCGACCAGCGGGGCGGCCTCGCCGTCGAGGGTGACGCGGCGCAGGTCGACGTAGTAGTCGGCCTCGATGCCGGAGGAGAGCGTCACCTTGCCGTGCACCACGGCCTTGTTCTTGATCTGCGTCAGCAGCGCGTCGCGCACGTCGTTCGTCGTCATGCCCATGAGCTTAAAGGGCGGGGGGAGGGCGGGTCTCAGAGGTGGCTCCAGGTCCAGGTCGTGCTCGCCTCCAGCGGCTCCACCGGGGTGACGAGGCGCGGCGCCGTGTTCAGGCCGTTCGGCGGCCCGGTCTGCGGCTCCACGCACACCGCCGCGTCCTGCTCGTCGTAGACGACGACCCACTGCTCGGGGCTCCGCACGTCGAGCTGGAGGGCGCCCGGCCAGGACAGCATGACGTCGACGCCGTCGGGCATCCCGAAGCAGTCGTCCCAGGGGCCCGGGGTCGCCTCGATGCGCTTGCCGGTCGGCAGGTGGTCCGCGCCGCGCTCCTCCTGCCAGGCCGGGTCGAAGGCGATCTGCACGCTGCTGCCGCCGTCGGTGATCGTCCGGTTGAACCAGGGGTGCCAGCCGACCTGCGCCGGGAACGAGTCGCCGTACGTCTCGATGCCGAGCGACAGGGTCAGCGAGTTCTCGGCGAGCGAGACGAGCTGTGTGACGCGTCCGCTGTACGGCCAGGGGTCGGTGAGGTCGTACGTGAAGGCCGCCTCGGTGCGGGTTTCGCGCGCGGTGGTCCACTCGGCGCCCCGGGCGAAGCCGTGGATGGCGTGCGGCGGGGAGTTCAGCGGCATCTGGTGGGTGAGGCCGCCGTTGCGGAACTGCCCGTCCCTGATGCGGCCGCACCACGGCACCATCGGGAAGCAGCCGTACTTCTCGCCCTGCCGCAGCAGTTCGGTGCCGGAGATCTTCAAGCTGCTGATACGGCAGCCGTTGCCCGGCGCCACGGTCACTTCCGCGTCGCCCGCGGTCAGCGTCGTTTCCTGTGTCGTCACGACGACTGAGCCTATGCGGGAAGGTGCTACCGGCGCCTGCGCAGGGCCCGGCCGACGACGATCGCCGAGGCGAGCGCGACGGCGGCCGCGGGGGCGGCCCAGCGCAGCGTGGCGCTGGTCGTTACGCCTTCGGGGGCGGGCACGGGGGCGTACCGCCCGCGCGGCGGCGCGTGGTCCACCTCCTCCGCGCTGCGGCCGATCATGGTGCGCCGGGCGTGCGCGGCGACCGGCTCCGCCGGGAGGTCGGACTCGGGTCCCCCGGCCGTCTCCGCCCGGAAGTCGGACTCGGGTCCCGCGGCGGGCGCGGGGTCCGCGTCGGGGTCGAGGGACGGTGGCGGGATCTCGGTGTCGAAGACGGAGGAGTGGTCGGGGGCGTGGTCTTCGGCGTGACCTCCGGAGTCGCCTTCGGAGTGGCCTTCGGTGGGCGCGAACGTCTCGCCCTCCTCACCGTTGCGGAGGTCGCCGACCGAGCTGCTGCCCGAGCCCTCGACCGTGTCGTCGACGGGTCCCGTGTCCGCGCCCGTATCCGCACCCGTATCCGCGCCCATGTCCTCGTCGGGGTCAGAGCCCGGCTCCTGGCGGGCCGCTCCGAGGTTCTCCGCGAAACGGTTCAGCAGACGGTGGGCCGCCGATGCCACGGACTCGCGCGACAGTTCCGCTACCCGGCCGTCGCCGGAGCCGGTGCCGGAGAAGGTGACCGCGGAGCCGCCGGCCGCCGCGGCGACCCGGGCGGTCAGGGCGAACTTCACGCCTCCCGTGCCGCGGGCCTCGCTGCCTTCACCCGTCACGGCGAAGGATCCGTCCGCCGACTGCGTCACGGTGACGCTGCCGCGGTACGTGATGGTGTGCCCGCCGATACGTACCTTCAGGCGGCCTCCGCCACCGGTGGCGTCGCGCTGGTAGCCGGGCAGGGCCCGGTCGACGCGTTGGGAATCGCAGAGCACCGCCCGCAGGGACTCCGCCGGAACCGGAACGAACACCTCATGCTCCATGCCGCCGAGCCTAGCGACTCCGTCGGAACCGTGAACCCTCTTCGCCACCGCGGGTCCGAGTTTCCGGCCCCACCGACGGCTCCGCCGCCCCTACGGCCCGGGCCCCCCGCGGGTCCGAGTTCCCGGCTCCGCCGACCCCCACCCCGGATCAGACGCCCACCCGGGCCCACGCCTCGGGGCTCCGCCCCGGACCCCGCTGGCTCTCGTTCGAACGGCGGGGCTTGATGTGCCCACCGTCTCGGGCGGTCTGCGCCGCCCACCCGTGACGGACGCCGCCCGCCACCCGCTTTGGGCAATCCGCCGCCCGCCCAGGCGTGCCCCGCCGACCGCCTTGAGCGGCAGGGTCGGCGAGGCGACCCCGGGGCCGGGCAACAGGCACCGACACGGAGGGCTGCAGCCCCGGGAGGGGGCGGGTGGGTGGGAGACGAGCGAGGCCGGACGACGCCGAAGACACCGGCTCCCGGCGCTTGCACCGGCGGCGCAGCGCAACAGGCACCACCACGGGGGCCCAAGCCCCCGGAGAGGGCGGGAGGGCGGGAGATGGGCGAAGCCCGGCGCAGCCGAGGGCCGGACAACGCCGAAGACACCGCCGACACCGACCCCGACACCCAGACCCACGGCCCCGCGCAACAGGCGCCACCCCGCGAGGCCGCAGCCCCCGGAGGGGGCGGGTGGGTGGGAGATGGGCGAGGCCCGGCGCAGCCGGAAAGGGGCGGCGCCGCGAACCAGCACCACAGGCCGCGACCCCGGCACAGCCCCGCACACCGTGACCACAGGCCGCCACCCCGGCACCGCCCCAGGACACCGCCCCCGCGCAACCACCCACCGGCCCCGCCCCCACCCCACCGCCTCAGTCGCCAAAGCGTGGGTGCACCAACGTGGACGGGGCGTACCCCACCCCGGGTCGCACCAGGCGCACACCCCCCGGTGGCCCCGGCCGGGCCCAGCCCGCAAGGACCAACCCCACACCCCCGTCGCCGCGATACGCCACCACCCGCAACCCCGCGGAGCGCACCGTCGCGGTGGCCGTCCCCAGCCGCGCCGCGCCGCCCCCCACCCGCACCACCACTCGCCCACGGTCCGCGAGAACCCGCCCCACCAACCCGTAGAACTCCTGCGAGTACAGCTTCGTGCTCGCCGTGCTGCCGGGGTCGGGCAGATCGCACACCACCACGTCGTACGGCCGCCCCCGCGGAGCACTCCGCAGCCACGCGAACACGTCCCCCGTCGCCACCCGCACCCGCGGGTCCCCGAGCGCCCGCCCGTTCAGCTCCCGCAGCCCCGGGTCGGTCCGGGCCAGGCGCACCACTTCCGGGTCGGGGTCGACGACGTCCACGCGCCGCACCCCGCGGGCCCGCAGCGCCTCGCGCGCGGCCAGACCGTCGCCCCCGCCGAGGATCAGGACCCGCGCGCGGGGCCCACCGTGCAGCGCGGGGCCGACGAACTGCCGGTAGGGGCGGCCCGGTTCGCGTCCGCCGGCCCGCAGCTGCCCGTCGAGGAAGAGCGACGTGCGGCGCCGCCCACCGCCCGTGAGCACGACTTCCTGCACGCCGCTCTGCTCGGCGACCCGCACATCCGCCCCGAACAGGGCGTGCCGCGCCGCCCGTTCGAAGTCGTCGACGAGGACCCAGGACGTGGCGAGCACGCCGAGCACCGTGACGTTCGCGACGATCAGCAGCCAGCGCGCCCGCCGGCTGAGGTCCCGCCGGAACAGGCCGAGGACGAGCATCACCCCCGCCACCGCGTTGACCGCCCCGGTGAGCAGCGCCCCGGTCAACTGACCGAGCAGGGGCAGCAGCAGAAAGGGAAACGCCAGTCCGCCCACCAGCGCGCCCACATAGTCCGCCGCGAACAGGTCGGCCACGGCCCCGCTCGCGTCCTGCCGCCGGATCCGCTGGATCAGCACCATCAGGAGCGGCACTTCCGCCCCGATCAGCACCCCGATCGCGAGGGAGAAGACGACGATCAGCCAGCGAGGGCCGTCCGCCCAGGCCCCGCCCCAGTCCCCGGTCCACGCGAACACCGCGTACAGCGCCATGGCACTGCAGCCGCCGACGAGCGCGAGCAGCGCCTCGATCATCCCGAAGCCCACCGCCGCGCGCAGCCGCAGCCGCTTGGCGGCGAGCGAACCGAGGCCCATCGCGAAGACCATGACGGAGAGCACGACGGAGGCCTGGGTGACCGAGTCGCCCATCAAGTACGAGGCGAGCGCGACCAGTTCGAGTTCGTAGACGAGTCCGCAGGCCGCGCAGATGAAGACGCCGACCAGGACGAGGAAGCGGGCGGTGCCCGGCTTCACCGGGAGCGGGGACCGGACCGGGCCGCCCGGGGGCCTGGGGCTCCGGGTCGTCACGGGTGAGTACGGTTCGATCACGCCTGGAACGCTACGTCACCGCTCAACCCCGTCCAGTCACCCACACGTGTGTAACCGATGCACCGCAGGCATACCCGCGACCCGGGCGCCCACCGCGAGCCGGGCTCACGCCACTACAGGGCGGCGGCCACCGGCATCCGCGCGCCCACCCGGGTGCGGGTGGCGACCAACTGGCCGTCCTGCGGGTAGGCGTGCCAGGTGCGCCAGTGCACCTGCCCCTCGTGCCGCTGGGCGAGCATCGCGGTGAAGGCGTGCGGGCTGCCGGGAAAAACGCCCGCCAGACCGTTCGGGTGGTCGGCGACCAGTGCGAGCAATTCCTGGGCGCGGCCGGCGAATTGGCCCGCCGTCAAATGTTCGACGCGGGCCGCGAATTCGTACTCCCAGTCGCCCAGGCGTTTCGCGACGCCCAGCGGGAGCGGCGTACTGCTGCCGGGAATGCACGCCACGGTCTCCGAACAGGTGCCGTGCTCCTCCTCGAGCAGCACCTGGTGCGAGGCGCCGAGCAGCCTCAACTGGAGCCTGGCATCGTCGATGTCGAGGTCGAGCGTGGCGAGCGCGGGCAACGGCTCCCGGCCGAGGGCCCAGGCCAGATCGGCCGCGCTCGTATCGGTGTAGGCGGTGTTCAGGGTCGTGAGCATGGGTCGGCTCCGCTAACACGCAAAGGGAAGTGGGGCCGGCTGGATCAAGGGGGCCGGCTCGGGCCCACGCGAACGCGATAACTACGCAGTACGAGGGCTGTGTTGACGGTTAAAGGGAATCATGGGTGGCTACGCCGTCACAGCGTTTTTACCCAACTTCGGAGGGTTTCCATCCCCCCGAGGGGGGCACAGCTCAATTGTTCAACTTCCACGGGCCTCTTTTGCGCCCGGCGCACAACCTGCGAGGGCACACCCGGACAAGCGTGCGGCCCGCGCGGACCGACTGCCCCGTGTCAGTCGTCTCCGCGCGGGCCGCCCGCCCGGACACGGTGCGTCAGCTTCCGCCGCCGCATCCACCACCACCGCCACCTCCGCACGACGAGCCGCCCCCACCACAGGAGGAGCCACCGCCGCAGGAGGAGCCCCCGCCGCACGAGTGACCGTGATGTCCGCCGCCGGAGTCACCGGACGAGGAGCACCCGTAGCCACCGCCGCCGCTCGCGGCGCCGCCACCGGCCCACCAGCTGCTCCGGCCGGCCCGGTTCTTCTTCAGTGAGGTAGTGGACGAACGGCCGCTGCCGCCCGCCCTGGCCGTTCCGAGCACGATGGCGCCAACCAGCACCACGAAGAACACGACGAAGAACACGCTCATCACCGGCCCTCCTTTCTCTTCCCCCGAATCCCCCGGACCCCGAGTCCCCCGAGGGGCCGCCCCGTGCGGGCGTGACAGGGGGATGCCCCTGCCCGGAGCTCACCAAGCAGGAGTTGAGGAACTCCAGAGGTTCGGCGCAGGATGGCCGCCATGACCTCCAGCGCACGCCCCCTCCTCAACCGCCGCCTCGCCGAGTTCGGGACCACGATCTTCGCCGAGATGTCCGCGCTCGCCGTGCGGACCGGCGCCATCAACCTCGGCCAGGGCTTCCCCGACACCGACGGCCCCGAGGAGATCAGGGAAGCCGCGGTACGGGCGCTGCGCGCGGGGCACGGCAACCAGTACCCGCCGGGCCCCGGCATCCCCGAGCTGCGCACCGCGATCGCCGCCCACCAGCAGCGCCGCTACGGCCTGGAGTTCGACCCCGACCGCGAGGTCCTGGTCACCGCGGGCGCCACGGAGGCGATCGCCGCCTCCCTCCTCGCCCTCGTCGAACCCGGCGACGAGGTCATCGCCTTCGAGCCGTACTACGACTCGTACGCGGCGAGCATCGCCCTCGCGGGCGGCACCCGCGTCCCGGTCACTCTGCGCCCCGACGGCGACCGCTTCCGCCTCGACCTCGACGAGCTGCGCGCCGCGATCAACCCCCGCACCCGCCTCCTACTCATCAACACCCCGCACAACCCGACCGGCACCGTCCTCAGCCGCGCCGAACTGACCGCCATCGCCGAACTCGCGGTGGAGCGCGACCTGCTCGTGGTCACCGACGAGGTCTACGAACACCTCACCTACGGCGACGCCGAGCACATCCCGCTCGCCACGCTCCCCGGCATGCGCGAGCGCACGGTCACCATCGGCTCCGCCGGCAAGACGTTCTCGTTCACCGGCTGGAAGGTCGGCTGGGTGACGTCCACACCGGAGCTCGTCACGGCGGTCCGCTCGGCGAAGCAGTTCCTGACCTACGTCTCCGCGGGCCCCTTCCAGTACGCCGTCGCGGAGGCCCTCGCCCTTCCCGACACGTACTTCTCCGACTTCCGCGCCACCATGACCGCCAAGCGCGAACTGCTCGCCACCGGCCTCGAGGACGCGGGCTTCACCGTCTTCCGCCCCCAGGGCACCTACTTCATCACCACCGACATCCGCCCCCTCGGCTTCGACGACGGCTTCGCCTTCTGCCGCGCCCTCCCCGAACGCTGCGGCGTCGTCGCCGTCCCGAACGCCGTCTTCTACGACGACCGGACCGCGGGCGCCCCCTTCGTCCGCTTCGCGTTCTGCAAGCAGGATGACGTCCTGAACGAGGCCGCGGCGCGACTCAAGGCGATGTAGGACCCCCACGGACCCCCACGCGCGCCCGGCCCGAACAAGCGAGAGCCCGGCCCGCGCGCCGTCGTGGTGACGGGCGCGGGCCGGGCTCCGCGGGGCTCCCCGACTTACTCGGAGTCGCCGTCCTCCGGCTTCTCGGCGGAGTCGACCTCGGCCTCCAGGCCGAGCTGCTCCACCAGCCACCGGTCGAACTCGATCGCGGCGCGCACCCAGCTGACCGTGGACGACACGAAGTGCTCGAGCGAGACTCCGGTGCCGATCAGCATCTGCGCCTCGCCGATGAGGCGGACGGTGCCGTCGTCGTGGGTGTGGCTGTAGACCTTCGGCCACAGGGTGCGGCGGTTCCAGTCGTCGATCGACTCGAGCAGCTGGGGCTTGATCTCGATGCCGTGCGGCCGGTCGTAGAACGTCCGCACCGAGAAGACCTGCTGGTCGTCCTCGCCGCGGAACATGAAGTACGTACGGAACTCCTCCCACGGCGCCGCGAGGTCACCCTCCTCGTCGGTGACGTACTTCAGCTCCATCTGCTCCAGGAGCTGCTTGACCAGCTCCTGGTCGGGAACGACGGGACCTGCCGGCCCCGCGCCGTCCTGCGGCTCGGGCTGTCCCCCGAAATTGGGAATCGAGGTCGGGTCGATGCTCACGTGCGTGGTCCCTTCGTATGGATACCGCCATCCTCTCCCACCGGGGCCCCCCGAGGGCAAGCCCGCGCCCCTTCGCAGGGACGCGGGCGTTTCGCGGCGGCGGGACTACAGCGTCTTCCCCGTCGCCGGCCCCACGATCAGCCCGTCGCCGAACGCGTCGACGCGGACCGTGTCGCCGTCCTTCACCTCGCCGGAGAGGATCTCCTTCGCGAGGCGGTCGCCGATCGCCGTCTGGATGAGGCGGCGCAGCGGGCGGGCGCCGTAGGCCGGGTCGTTGCCCTCGTCGGCGAGCCAGGTCAGGGCCTCGTCGGAGACGTCGAGCGTGAGGCGGCGGTCGGCGAGGCGCCCCGCGAGGCGGTCCAGCTGGAGCTTCGCGATGCGCCGCAGCTCGTCCTTGTCCAGGGCCGAGAAGACCACCAGGTCGTCGAGGCGGTTGAGGAATTCGGGCTTGAAGGACGCCCGGACGACCTCCAGGACTTGTTGCTTCTTTTCCTCCGCCGATGTGAGGGGTTCGACCAAGTACTGGCTGCCCAGGTTCGACGTCAGCACGAGGATCGTGTTGCGGAAGTCGACCGTGCGGCCCTGGCCGTCGGTGAGGCGGCCGTCGTCGAGGACCTGGAGGAGGATGTCGAAGACCTCGGGGTGGGCCTTCTCGACCTCGTCCAGCAGCACCACCGAGTACGGGCGGCGGCGGACCGACTCGGTGAGCTGGCCGCCCTCCTCGTAGCCGACGTAGCCGGGCGGGGCGCCGACCAGGCGGGCGACGCTGTGCTTCTCGCCGTACTCCGACATGTCGATGCGGATCATGGCCCGCTCGTCGTCGAAGAGGAAGTCGGCGAGGGCCTTGGCGAGTTCCGTCTTGCCCACGCCCGTCGGGCCGAGGAAGAGGAAGGAGCCCGTCGGGCGGTCCGGGTCGGCGATGCCCGCGCGGGTGCGGCGGACCGCGTCGGAGACCGCGCGGACCGCTTCGGACTGGCCGATGAGACGCTTGCCGAGCTCGTCCTCCATGCGGAGCAGCTTCTGGGTCTCGCCCTCCAGGAGGCGACCTGCCGGGATGCCGGTCCAGGAGGCGACGACGTCGGCGATGTCGTCGGGGCCGACCTCGTCCTTGACCATGGTGTCCTTCGACACCTCTTCCTCGGCCTCGGAGGCTTCCTCCAAGTCCCTTTCAAGGGTGGGGATTTCGCCGTAGAGGAGCTTGCTCGCGGTGTCGAAGTCGCCGTCGCGCTGGGCGCGTTCGGCCTGGCCGCGCAGTTCGTCGAGCTTCTCCTTCAACTCACCGACCCGGTTGAGGGACTGCTTCTCCTTCTCCCAGCGGGCGGTGAGGCCGCGCAGCTCCTCCTCCTTGTCGGCGAGGTCGCGGCGGAGCTTGTCGAGGCGGTCGCGGGAGGCCGGGTCGGTCTCCTTGGCGAGGGCCATCTCCTCCATCTTCAACCGGTCGACGGCGCGCTGGAGTTCGTCGATCTCAAGGGGTGAGGAGTCGATCTCCATGCGCAGGCGCGATGCCGCCTCGTCGACGAGGTCGATGGCCTTGTCGGGCAGGAACCGGGAGGTGATGTACCGGTCGGAGAGGGCGGCCGCGGCGACGAGGGAGCTGTCGGCGATCTGGACCTTGTGGTGGGCCTCGTAGCGGCCCTTCAGACCGCGGAGGATCGCGATCGAGTCCTCGACGGACGGCTCGGCCACCAGGACCTGCTGGAATCGGCGTTCGAGCGCCGGATCCTTCTCGATGCGCTCGCGGTACTCGTCGAGCGTCGTCGCGCCGACCATCCGGAGTTCACCGCGGGCCAGCATCGGCTTGAGCATGTTGCCCGCGTCCATGGCGGAGTCGCCGCCGGCGCCCGCGCCGACGACGGTGTGCAGCTCGTCGATGAACGTGACGACCTGGCCGTCGCTCTCCTTGATCTCGGAGAGGACCGTCTTGAGGCGTTCCTCGAACTCGCCGCGGTACTTGGCGCCCGCGACCATCGCGCCGAGGTCGAGCGAGACGAGCCGCTTGTCCTTGAGGGACTCCGGTACGTCGCCCTTCACGATGCGCTGGGCGAGGCCCTCGACGACGGCGGTCTTGCCGACGCCGGGTTCGCCGATGAGCACCGGATTGTTCTTGGTACGCCGCGACAGGACCTGGACGACGCGGCGGATCTCCTGGTCGCGGCCGATGACCGGGTCGAGCTTGCCCTCGCGGGCCGCCGCCGTGAAGTCCGTACCGAACTTCTCCAGCGCCTTGTAGGACCCTTCGGGGTCGGGTGTGGTCACCCGGCGCCCTCCCCTGTTCTTGGTGAATGCCTCGACCAGCTTCTTCGCGCCGGCCCCGTTCCGTGTCAGCACGTCGGCGGCGGCTCCGCCCTTGGCCGCGATGCCGATGAGCAGGTGTTCCGTGGAGAGGTACTCGTCGCCGAGCTCCTTGGCGCGCTCGGACGCGTCGGCGATGACGGCGAGCAGTTCGCGGTTGGGCTGCGGCGGCGCGACGGTGGATCCCGTCACGCTGGGCTGTGCGGCCAGCGCCCGCTCGGCGCCCGCCCGGACCTGCGCCTGGTCGGCGTCGACCGCGGCGAGGAGGTCGGTGATGTTCTCGTTGTCCTGGCCTTCGAGCAGGGCCAGGAGGAGATGCGCCGGGGTCAGATCCGGGTGGCCCCCGGACACGGCCCGGCTGCTTGCCGCGTTGATCGCGTCGCGGCTCCGGTTCGTCAGCTCGGCGTCCACGTGCCTGTTCTCCTCCGTCTACGGCTGGGTGTCCCCTGCGGAAACTCTGACTTATCCAACGTGCACAAAGTTGAGTCTATTCCACTCAAGGCCGTCCCGGGAAAGGGCCCGGCCCCTCTGGGATAGGTTCCCGTTCATGGCCAAGCGCATCGACCTCGACGCCCCCGAATCCGCCTTCCTCAGCTTCTGGCGCGAACGGCATCTGTGCACCCTGACGACGCTGCGCGCCAATGGCACGCCCCATGTGGTCCCGGTCGGGGTGACGTACGACGCCGAGGCGCAGGTCGCCCGCGTCATCACGGGCAAGGGCACGAGGAAGGTCGCCCACGCCACGGCGGGCTCGGGGCGGGTCGCGGTGTGCCAGGTCGACGGCCGGTGGTGGGCGACGCTGGAGGGAGCGGCGACGGTGCGCACGGAGCCGGCGGAGGTCGTGGACGCGGAGCGCCGGTACGCCGAGCGCTACGGGCGGGAGCCGCGGCCGAATCCGGACCGGGTGGTCATCGAGATCGCGGTGGACCGGGCGACCGCGAATCTCCCGAAGGGCCCGTAGAACGAAGGGCCCGTAGAACGAGGGGCCCGTAGAACGACCGCAGCGGCGCCACCGTGTTTCAGGTACACGGTGACGCCGCTGCAGGGGGGAAGCACCTGCGCGATCTACAGCGACGGGGGCATCGCGTCAGGCACTGCGGGGGGTGGCTGTGGTGCTGGGGTGGTGGGACTGCGGGGCGGTGTCCGAAAGGGGGTCCGCCTCGCCGACCAGCTGATGGTCCCGCTGGTCGAGGTTCACAAAGATCATCCCGTACCGGACGACCGTACGTACCGGCTGTGGAGCGCCACGCGGTCGGCGCAGGCACCGGTAGGCCCGGATGTCGTCGCCCTCACGGACCACGATGATGGGCTCTCCGAACAGGGTGACCATGAGGGAGTCACCGGAGTTCGGAACCGCGGTCACGAGGTCGATGGTGTGCCAACCGGAGCGGTAGGCGATCGCCATCTCCCGGCGTAACGACCGGTCGTCGGGCGGGGTGATCATGCGCCTGCGTCCGTGGGCGCGGAGTTCCAGATCGCGTCACCGGGGAGTGCCTGAACGGTCGTGGGCGCGGAGTTCCAGATCGCATCCGCCTGGGCCGCGGGTGCGGTGTTCCAGATGGCGTCCATCGGTCCGATCGCGCCGAGGACCAGCCCGGCGGAGAAAGCGCCGGCAACAACGGCGCGAAGTATTCCCTTACGCATAGCGGGTCTCGTCCTCACTTCCATGGATTCTCTCCCCCGGCTCTCCATGACGATGGCTCATTCGGCCACGCAAACACCACAGGGTCGATGCATCATGTTCCTGCACGTTCAGGACCCTGGGGGGTGGAGCTATGCCAAATACCAGCTCAAATCATGCGCATCCACACGCCATGACCGAGCTGTGCGACGCCGGGAGGCACTTGTACGCGACCGCTCTGCGCTCGGGACGCATCGCACGCAGCGAAGTCTCCTCGGCTCCCTGCCTGCTGGACTTCGCTCTCCTGCATCCCGATCCCGATGACTCCGCCTGGCTCCGGCCGGTTCCGCCGACAGCGGCGCTCACGCAACGGCTGCATCCGCTCGAACGCGAGATACAGGAAAGACGGGTTCTCGCGGTCGAACTCACCGATGCCTTCGAGCCATTCCTGGCCATCAGTGCCCAGCGGCAACCGACCACCCACTCCATCACGGTGCTCGAGGGCAAGGAGCGGATCAACGCCGCCATCGAACTGGCCCTCGCCGAGTGCAAGTCCGAGATGCTCACCGTCCAGCCCGGAGGAGGCCGGGACGAGCACACGCTCACCAAGGCCCTGCAGATGGGCAGGGAGATCACCGACCGCGGCATCACGATGCGCACGCTCTACCAGCACACGGCACGGCACAGTCACGGCACCCTCGCCTACGCGGAAGCCCTGGCCCAGGGAAACGTCGACATACGCACCCTTGAAGAGCTCATCGAGCGGCTGATCATCTTCGACCGCTCGGTCGCGTTCATTCCCGCACGCGAAGACCGGCAGTCCGCCCTGGAGTTGCGCCACCCGGGCCTGGTCGAATATCTGGCCAACGTCTTCGAGCAGCTCTGGCAGCGCGGGGTCCCGCTGCTCGACGAAACCCCCTACGGACCACCGACCGACGGCATCACGGGCGTCCAGCGCTCCATAGCCAAACTCCTCATCGAAGGCCACGTAGACGAGGCGATAGCACGCCGGCTCGGTATGAACGTACGCACCTGCCGCGCCCACATCGCCAAACTCGCGGCAGCACTGGGCAGCGGCAGCCGGGCCCAACTCGGCTATCTCATCGCGCAGTCCGGAATGCTCGCGACAGACGCCCCCACACCGAGCAGAAGGTTCGAGTCGTGACCCTCAGGGTTCATTCGCACGACGTCGGCGAGGTGTGCGAGGCAGGCATGCGGCTCTACACCCGCGCCCTGCGCGAAGGCCGCGTACCGCACGCGGACTCCGAGCCGGCTCCCTGTCTCGAAGCGCACGCACTGCTCCGCCCGGACCCCGAGGACCCCGGATGGCTGCGACCGGTACCCCCCGCGATCGCGCTGCCCCGACTGTTGCGGGCCGTCGAGGAGAACATCGCCCTGCGCCGCAGCCAGGAGGCGAAGCTGGCCGAGACCTTCGCCCCGCTCATGGCCCTGGACGCCGAGCGGGCGGCCGTCCCTGACGCCCCCATGATCACCGTCCTGCTCGGCTTCCGGCGCATCAACGACGCGATCGGCGAAGCCATGTCCACCTCGTCGACCGAACTGCTCACCATCCAGCCGGGCGGCCACCGCCCGGCCCCCCTGCTCGCCTCGGCCCTGCCCAAGGAGCAGGAACTGCTGGCCCGCGGCTGTCGGATGCGGACCCTCTACCAGCACACGTCACGCCACTCGCAGGCCGTGCTCGCCCACTTCGAGCAGCTGGCCGGCAACGTCCAGGTCCGCACCCTCGACGAAGTGACCGAGCGCCTCATCATGCTGGACCGCACCGTCGCCTTCATCCCCGCGAACCAGGACCGCACGGTGGCCCTGGAGCTCCGGCACCCGGCGCTGATCTCCTACCTGGCGACCACGTTCGAGCGTCTGTGGCAGCTGGCCACGCCGATGTTCCCGCACGCGGCGGTCGAGGAGCCGGTCTCGGACGGTGTCACGACGCGCCAGCGCACCATCGCGACGCTCCTCATCGAGGGCCACACGGACGCGGTGATCGCGGAGCGGCTCGGCATGAACATCCGCACGGTCCGCGTGCACATCGCGAAGCTCGCGGCGACGCTGGGCAGCGACAGCAGGGCACAACTGGGCTATCTGATCGGGCAGTCGGGCATCCTGGAGGACGCGGACTGACCCGCCCCCGCGGCGGAGATCACTTCAACCCGGCCTCCACACAGGCCTGTTCGTACTTCGCCGTGCAGATCTGCGACAGCTTGAAGATCTTGTCCTTGACGAGGGTGCTCTTGATGTTGCCCTTGGTGAGCGCGACGACGCTGACGCTCGCCGTCCTGATCTGCTTGGTCGTCGGGCTGTCGGTGCGGTCCATCGCCAGCGCCTCGAACTCGATGTCGCGCCCCTGCGAGATCCGCACGGCCATCTCGGCGGCGGTCTGCGCCTCGTCCGGGTACGGCTTGTAGACGCTCATGTACTGCTCGCCGTCCAGGATCCGCTGCACGGCGGCGAGTTCGGCGTCCTGCCCGGTGATCGGCGGCATCTCGCGGACGCCGGCCTCCTTCAGGGCGGCGATCACGCCTTCGGTCATCCCGTCGTTGGCGACGTACACGCCCGCGATGTCGTCCGCACCGAGCGCGTTGATGGCCTGCTCCATGTTGGCCTTGGCGTTGGACGCCTTCCAGCCCGCGGTGTCGTACGACTTCGCGACGGTCACGGCGTTGCCCAGCTCGGCGCGGGCGGCGCTCTTGAACTGCGCGGCGTTGGGGTCGTCGGGCGAGCCGTTGATCATCACGACCTTGTCGCGCTTGGTGGCCTTGGCCCCGCCGAGCGCGGAGACCAGCGCCTTCCCCTGGGTCTGGCCGACGAGCTCGTTGTCGAAGCCGACGTAGGCGTCCACGGGCCCCTGGGCGAGCCGGTCGTACGCGATGACGTGGATGCCCGCGTCCTTGGCCTTGCGCACGGCCGGGGCGATGTTCTCGGCGTCCACGGCGTCGACGACGATCGTGTCGACCTTGGCGTCGATCATCTGCTGCAGCTGCTTGCGCTGGAGGGCGGCGTTCTGCTTGGCATTGGCGTAGACCAGCTGCCCCTTGCCGCCGGTCAGCTTCGCCACCTGACGCTGGAAGATGGGGTGGTCGAACTTCTCGTAGCGCGTGGCCCCCTTCTCCGGGAGAAGCAGGCCGATCTTGACGTCGTTCCCCTTGGTGACGGACGCGCTGGGCTCGTTGTCGCCGCCCGGCAGCACGCCGCCACAGGCCGAGAGCGAGACGACCAGGACGGATGCGGCGCCGGCCATGGCGGCGCAACGCATACGCGTGTTCATGTGCGGATACCTCCCTGACGTGGCCGCAACGGTGCGGCCGAGGTGGCTCGAAGCCAACTCGCCCGCCCGGGGACCGTCAAGAGGTGAAGCCACACCGCAATGAAAACGGGTCCATTAGTTCTTCACATGAAGCCGAAGACGGCGAATACCGGACACCTCCGCGAGGCATCCACGAGCTTCACAGGAATCTCACAGCCCTTGGGTCCCTCATGCCTGCTCACGCCTCGAACTCCGTCAGGTCGATCGCGTACAGCCGGCAGCCCGCCACTTCGCCGGGCAGCGGCGCCATCCCCAGCTTGTGGAGAACCTTCTCCGAGGACGTGTCGTCCTCCGTCGTCACCGCGACGACCCGGTCGATGCCCCGGTCCTGAACGGCGAACTCCAGCGTGGCCTGCGCCGCCTCCGAGGCGTACCCCTGGCCCCAGAACACGCGGCCGAGCCGCCACTGGATCGCGATCTGTCCCGCCACCTGCCGCGGGACCTCCGGCACGTACAGGCCGACGGCGCCCACCAGTTCGCCGGAGCCGAGGAGTTCCACGGCGAAGACCCCGAAGCCCTCGTCGTCCCACTCCTCCTCCCAGCGCTCGATGTCCTCGAAGGTCCCGTCGAGGGAGCGCGGGGCCCGGTCGCCGACGCGGCGCATCACGGCGGGGTCGGCCTGGATCTCGGCGAGCGGGGCGAGGTCGTCGTCCGGCTGCCAGCGGCGCAGGAGGAGGCGGGGGGTGCGGATCTCGGTCATGACACCATCCTGCGGCATCCGAAAGGGCCCCGGAGACAACGCCTCCGGGGCCCTTCACGCATGAGTGCGGACTACTGCTCGGACGACCGCTTCGGCCGCCACACCACGAGCGCGCTCGTCTGCTGGACCTCCTGGTACGGGACCAGGTCCCGGCGATACGAGGCGTGCACCGCCGCCTCGCGCTGCTGGATCGCGGAGGCCGCGCCCTCCACCGCAGCGGAGAGCTCGGCGACACGGGACTGCAGCGCGGCGACCTGGTTCTCCAGCTCGATGATGCGCTTGATGCCTGCCAGGTTGATGCCCTCGGCCTGCGACAAGTGCTGCACCGTGCGGAGCAGGTCGATGTCGCGGGCCGAGTAGCGCCGACCGCGCCCGGCCGTGCGGTCGGGCGAGACCAGGCCGAGGCGGTCGTACTGGCGCAGGGTCTGTGGGTGCAGGCCGGACAGCTGTGCCGCCACCGAGATGACGTACACCGGCGTCTCGTCGGTCAGTGGCGGGGGGTACCCCCTGGACGCAGTCCTTGGGGGAGGGTTGCTGCGCCGACGACCCCGCTGCCCGTCCATCACACTCACGCTCCCTTCGCGGCCTTGAACAGTTCTGCCCGCACGTCGATGTCCTCAGTCGCCTTGCGGTACGACTCGAGGGCGCTGCGGGCGTCCTCCGAAAGGTCCTTGGGGACGTCCACCTCGACCGTCACCAGGAGATCGCCGCGCGTGCCGTCCTTGCGGACGGCACCCTTGCCGCGGGCCCGCATCGTCCGCCCGTTCGGCGTGCCCGTGGGCAGCTTCAGGGTGACGGCGGGACCGCCGAGCGTGGGCACCTTGACCTCGGCGCCGAGCGCCGCCTCGGTGAACGTCACCGGGACGGTGACCGTGAGGTTGTCGCCCTTGCGGCCGAAGACCGGGTGGGCGTCGACGTGCACGACGACGTACAGATCGCCCGCCGGGCCGCCCCGTTCACCGGGAGCGCCCTTGCCGCGGAGCCGGATGCGCTGGCCGTCGGAGACCCCCGCGGGGATCCTGACCTGCATGGTGCGGGAGGACTTCGCCCGCCCGCTGCCCTTGCAGACCTCGCACGGCGTCTCGGCGATCAGGCCGCGGCCCTTGCAGTCCACGCACGGGTCGGTGAGCGAGAAGCCGCCACCGCCGCCCCGCGAGACCTGTCCGGTGCCGACGCACGTCGGGCACACGCGCGGTGTGCCGTTCGCATCGCCGGTGCCGGAGCACGCCTTGCAGGGGGCCTGCGACGACATGCGCAGCGGGACCGTGGCCCCGTCCACCGCCTCGGTGAAGCTGAGCGTCACCTCGGACTCGATGTCCTGGCCCCGGCGCGGCTGCGTACGCGTACCCGCGCCCGCACCGCCCCGGTTGAACAGTCCACCGAACACATCGCCGATGCCGCCGCCGAAGCCGCCCTGACCCGCCTGGCCCTGGGCGCCGCCTCCGAAGAGGTCGCCCAGGTCGAAGTTGAACGAGCCGTTGCCGCCGGCGCCGCCGGGTCCCGGTCGGAACCCGCCGCTGCCGAACAGGGCGCGCGCCTCGTCGTACTCCTTGCGCTTCTTGGGGTCCCCGAGGATGTCGTTCGCCTCGGAGATCTCCTTGAAGCGCTCCTCCGCCTTGTCGTTGCCCTTGTTGGCGTCGGGGTGGTTCTCACGGGCGAGCTTGCGGTACGCCTTCTTGATCTCGGCGTCGGTGGCGTCCTTCGGGACGCCGAGGACCTTGTAGTAGTCCTTCTCGATGAAGTCCTTGGTGCTCATCGGCCTCGACGTCCCTCCTTACCCATGCGTGTGACGTCAGCCCTCTTCCGGGCCACCGTTGTCCTTCTCGGCATCCTTCTCGGCTGCGTCGTCCGCCTTCGCACCCGGCTGCGGCTCGGCCACGGCCACCCGCGCGGGGCGGATGGTGCGCTCGCCGATCCGGTAACCCGGCTGCAGGATCGCCACGCAGGTCGTCTCGGTGACGTCCGGCGCGTAGGAGTGCATCAGGGCCTCGTGCACGGTCGGGTCGAAGGGCTCGCCCTCCTTGCCGAACTGCTGAAGGCCCATCTTCGCGGCGACCGTCTCCGTGGATTCGGCCACCGACTTGAAGCCGCCGACGAGCTCGCCGTGCTCACGGGCACGGCCGATGTCGTCGAGAACGGGGAGCAGCTCGGTCAGGAGGTTCGCGACGGCGATCTCCTTGACCGTGACGCGGTCCCGCTCCACACGGCGCCGGTAGTTCTGGTACTCGGCCTGCAGCCGCTGGAGGTCCGCGGTGCGCTCGTTGAGCGCGGTACGCACCTGGTCCAGCTGCGCCGTCAGGGCAATGTCTGCTGCGGACTGAGCGGAAGCTGAGTCCCCGGCCGGGGCCGCCCCCTCCTCTTCGGAGGGAGCGGCCTGCGGCTCGGCGGCATCATCTGCGGCGGACGCCGCGCTGCCGGAGGGGACTTCAGGCTTCTCGTTCTCGTCGAAGCCCGGGGTCTCCTCGGTCACGCGGCACCGTCCTTGCGGTCCTTGTCCTCGTCGACGATCTCGGCGTCCACGACGTCGTCGTCGGCCTTGGCGTCACCCTGCGGGGCGTCGTCACCCTGCGGGGCCTCGGCGCCACCGGCGGCCTGGGCGTCGGCGTACATGGCCTGGCCCAGCTTCTGCGAGACGGCGGCGACCTTCTCGGTCGCGGTGCGGATCTCGGCCGAGTCCTCGCCCTTGAGCTTCTCCTTCAGCTCGGTGAGCGCCTCCTCGACCTCGGTCTTCACCTCGCCCGGGACCTTCTCCTCGTTGTCCTTGAGGAACTTCTCCGTCTGGTAGACGAGCTGCTCGCCCTGGTTGCGGGACTCGGCGGCCTCGCGGCGGGCGTGGTCCTCGTCCGCGTACTTCTCGGCCTCTTCGCGCATCCGGTTGACCTCGTCCTTCGGCAGCGAGGAGCCACCGGTGACGGTCATCTTCTGCTCCTTGCCCGTGCCGAGGTCCTTGGCCGTGACGTGCATGATGCCGTTCGCGTCGATGTCGAAGGCGACCTCGACCTGCGGGACACCACGCGGGGCCGGCGGCAGACCGGTCAGCTCGAACATCCCGAGCTTCTTGTTGTACGCCGCGATCTCGCGCTCGCCCTGGTAGACCTGGATCTGCACCGACGGCTGGTTGTCCTCGGCCGTCGTGAAGATCTCCGAACGCTTCGTCGGGATCGTCGTGTTGCGCTCGATCAGCTTGGTCATGATGCCGCCCTTGGTCTCAATACCCAGGGACAGCGGGGTGACGTCGAGGAGCAGGACGTCCTTGACCTCGCCCTTGAGGACACCGGCCTGGAGCGCGGCGCCGATGGCGACGACCTCGTCCGGGTTGACGCCCTTGTTGGCCTCGTTGCCCGCGGTCAGTTCCTTGACCAGCTCGGCGACGGCCGGCATACGGGTCGAACCACCGACGAGAACGACGTGGTCGATCTCCGACAGGTTGATGCCCGCGTCCTTGATGACGTTGTGGAACGGCGTCTTGCAGCGCTCCAGAAGGTCGGACGTGAGCTGCTGGAACTGGGCGCGCGTGAGCTTCTCGTCCAGGTGCAGCGGGCCCTCGGCGGACGCCGTGATGTACGGCAGGTTGATCGTGGTCTCCGTGGAGGAGGACAGCTCGATCTTCGCCTTCTCGGCGGCCTCGCGCAGGCGCTGAAGCGCCATCTTGTCCTTGCCCAGGTCCACGCCGTGGCCGTTGTTGAACTGCTTGACCAGGTAGTCGACGACGCGCTGGTCCCAGTCGTCACCGCCGAGCTGGTTGTCGCCGTTCGTGGCCTTCACCTCGACGACGCCGTCGCCGATCTCCAGGAGCGAGACGTCGAAGGTGCCGCCACCGAGGTCGAAGACCAGGATGGTCTGGTCGTCCTTGTCCAGGCCGTAGGCCAGGGCCGCGGACGTCGGCTCGTTGACGATACGCAGGACGTTCATGCCCGCGATCTCGCCGGCTTCCTTCGTCGCCTGCCGCTCGGAGTCGTTGAAGTAGGCCGGGACGGTGATGACCGCGTCCGTGACCTTCTCGCCGAGGTAGGACTCCGCGTCGCGCTTCAGCTTCTGCAGGATGAACGCGCTCATCTGCTGCGGGTTGAAGTCCTTGCCGTCCAGGTCGATCTTCCAGTCAGTGCCCATGTGGCGCTTGACCGAGCGGACCGTCCGGTCCACGTTCGTGACCGCCTGGCGCTTCGCGACCTCGCCGACCAGCACTTCGCCGTTCTTCGCGAAAGCGACGACGGACGGCGTGGTCCTGGCGCCCTCGGCGTTCGCGATGACGGTGGGCTCACCGCCCTCCAGAACGCTGACGACGGAGTTAGTCGTGCCCAGGTCGATGCCGACCGCACGTGCCATTTCGATTCCTCCAGCTACCTACTTGAGTGGAACTGACTCAAGACTGCAACACCCTCCCCCTCCGCGTCAACAGACCTGAGTCGCAGGCACTCAACTTTTATCCTGCCTTTATCGGCATGGCGACTGAGAGGAGGCTCTGACCTGGTGCTTTACGAGTGCCATCGGCGCGCGACGGCGCGGCGACGCCGACCGTCCCCGGCCGAGCAGAGGGCCGACCGGAGCCCCCGGAGGGGGCGGGCGGTGGGAGGCGGGCGGGAAACGTGTCCGCCCAGCGGCCGGTGCCCGTCCAGCGGCATGGTCGCACCGCACGTCGGCGTGCGCGACTCGCGGCCTACGCCGACAGACCGGCGTACAGGCGCTCCGTGCGCTCGGTCCACACGGCTTCCCCGTACCGCTTCGCGTACACCGCGCGGCAGTGCTCCCGCAGCGTCGGGAAGATCTTGGCGGCCACATCGAGTGCGTCGGGCAGGTGCGCGTCCAGGGTGGTGACCGTACCCGTGCCCTCGGACCGTACGGCACGCGGCACCGCCGACGCCCCGGCCCCCTCGAAGGCCAGCACCGGCAGCCCCGCCGCGAGCGCCTCCGCGTACACGAGCGGCACCGCCCTGCGCGCCCACCGCCCCGGCAGCACGATCCCCCGGTACGCCGGCAGCGCCCGCCTGAGCTCCCCCCGCCCCACGGCCCCGCACATCCGCACCGACGCGGGCGCCGCCGCCCGGCACCGCCCCTCCAGCGGCCCGGACCCGACCATGTCGAGGCGCTCAGCCGCGGGCCAGCGGCGGAGGAGTTCCAGCACGCCCCGGTCCGGCGCAAGCGGGCCGACGCACACCCAGGCGGCACCCGCCTCAACCTCCACCTCCGCCTCCGCCTCCGCCTCCGTCTCCGCCTCCGCCTCCACCTCCGCCTCCGCCCGGGCCTCCGGTTCCGCGACCGTGGGCACGAAGTCGGGCACCACGTCGAGGCGTTCCCGGGGCAGCCCGGCGCGCGCGCACGCGTCCCGGCTCGCCTCCGAGAGGACCACGAGGCGGTCGGCCCGCCGCAGCAGCGGGTCCTGCCGCAGCCCACCACGCGCCGCCCACGGGAACTGCAACGCGGCGAACCGGGAGCCGCGGTGGGGGCCGTGCCGCAGGGTGGCGACCACCGGGCCCGTCCACTCGGTGACCCAGGCGCGGCCGAAGGCCGGGTACAGGTTGTGGACGTGCACGACGTCCGGGCCGAACGCGCGCAGGGTGGCGAGCGGGCCGCGACCTCGCCCGTCCACCGCCACGAGGCGCACCTCGTGCCCGGCGCGGGTGAGCGCGGCGACCTGGTCGAGGACGGCCTCGTCCTCGCCGCCCGGAGCGCCGAACCCGTGCACGACGGCGATCCTCATGGTCAGACCCCGGCCGCGGCGGGCTGCGCGGCGGGCTCGGCGAGCAGCCGCAGCAGCGCGTCGACCGTGTCGCCCACATCCCCGCCCCAGTCCCCGTACCCGTCCTCATCGGAGACGATCAACAGCCGACGGCCGAGCCGGTGAGCGGCCTCGGCGACGGGGCCCGCGCCCACCGCTGCCAGATGGACCACCGCGTCGCAGCGGCCCGCCAGTTCGGCGACGAGCCGGGCGTCGAGGGCCGAGCCGCGCACGAAGCGGAGCCGGGGGCTGGGCCAGGCGGCGGCGAGGTTGGCGCGGCCACCCGTGGACAGGTCGTCGAGGACGACGACGGTGTGTCCCTGAGCGAGCAGCGCGTCGGTGAGGCGCGAGCCGACGAGGCCCGCGCCACCGGTGACCATGTATGTCAAAGGTGCGGTCATCCCCATAAGTTATTCCGCTATGTCCAAATATGGGGTGAATAACACGATCCGCCTTGGAGCCCGCAATAACCCCCGCAGTGATCCACGCAGTGGGACCTGCGCGACACAGATCACCAGCCTGGCGACTACATTGCGCACAGGTAAGTGGGTAGTCTCAGACGGACAACCTAAGTTACCGCTTAGTAACGCAGGCCCGAGGAGCCCCCAAATGCAACTCGCCGCGATCATCGTGTCGCTGGCCCTGATCGTCGTCGGCGTGGCTCTGTTCGCCCGAGCCATCGCGCAGATCTACCGCTACGTGCGGCTCGGCCAGAACGTCCCCGCGGGGACGCGTACCGACGAACCCGTGCAGCGCACCGTCACCGTGGCCAAGGAGTTCCTCGGCCACACCCGCATGAACAAGTGGGGCGTCGTCGGTGTCGCGCACTGGTTCGTGGCGGTGGGCTTCTTCTCGCTGCTGCTGACGATCGTCAATGCCATCGGCCAGCTGTTCGAGGCCGACTGGCTGCTGCCGATCATCGGCGAGTGGGCCCCGTACAACATGTTCGTGGAGCTCATCGGCACCCTGACGATCCTCGGCATCGCCGTACTGATCGCGATCCGCCAGCTGAGCCACCCGCGCAGGCCGGGCCGCAAGTCCCGGTTCGCGGGCTCCAACTTCGGCCAGGCGTACTTCGTCGAGGCCGTCATCCTCATCGTCGGCGTCTGCATCTTCATGCTGCACGCCCTCGAGGGTGCCCAGCACCACGTCGACGGCTACGAGGCCTCGTTCTTCATCTCGTACCCGGTCGTCGACTGGCTCTCGGGCCTGGACCTCTCCACGCTCCAGAACCTCACGTACCTGTTCGCCGGTGTGAAGATCGCGACCTCGTTCATCTGGATGATCACGGTCGCCCTGAAGACCGACATGGGTGTCGCCTGGCACCGCTTCCTCGCCTTCCCGAACATCTGGTTCAAGCGCGAGGCCGACGGCGGTGTCGCGCTCGGCGGGCTCCAGCCGATGACCTCCAAGGGCGAGCCGATCGACTTCGAGGACCCGGGCGAGGACGACGTCTACGGCGTCTCCCAGGTCGAGCACTTCTCCTGGAAGGGCCTGCTGGACTTCTCCACCTGCACCGAGTGCGGGCGTTGCCAGTCGCAGTGCCCCGCGTGGAACACCGGCAAGCCGCTCTCCCCGAAGCTGCTCATCATGTCGCTGCGCGACCACGCGCACGCCAAGGCCCCGTACCTGCTCGCCGGTGGCGGCAAGGACATGGAGGGCAACGAGCAGGCGACCGAGGAGCAGCTGAAGGACGTCCCCGCCGCCGCCCTCGCGGAGGCCGAGCGCCCGCTGATCGGTACCGCCGAGGAGAACGGCGTCATCGACCCGGACGTGCTGTGGTCCTGCACCACGTGCGGCGCCTGCGTCGAGCAGTGCCCGGTCGACATCGAGCACGTCGACCACATCGTCGACATGCGCCGCTACCAGGTGATGATCGAGTCCGCGTTCCCGTCCGAGGCGGGCACGATGCTCAAGAACCTGGAGAAGAAGGGCAACCCCTGGGGCCTGGCGAAGAAACAGCGCCTGGAGTGGCTCAAGGAGCTCGACTTCGAGGTGCCGGTCGTCGGCAAGGACATCGAGGACCTCACCGAGGTCGAGTACCTCTACTGGGTCGGCTGCGCCGGCGCCCTGGAGGACCGGGCGAAGAAGACCACCAAGGCCTTCGCCGAGCTGCTCAACATCGCGGGCGTCAAGTTCGCAATCATGGGCGGCGACGAGAAGTGCACCGGTGACTCCGCCCGCCGCCTCGGCAACGAGCCGCTGTTCCAGCAGCTCGGCCAGGAGAACGTCATGTCGCTGAACATGGCCTTCGGCGAGGAGTACGACGAGGACGGCAAGGTCACCGAGGAGTCCAAGAAGCCCCGGACCGCCAAGAAGATCGTCGCGACCTGCCCGCACTGCCTGAACACGATCGGCAAGGAGTACCCGCAGATCGGTGGGGATTACGAGGTAATCCACCACACGCAGCTGCTCCAGCACCTGGTCGACGAGGGCAAGCTGACCCCGGTCACGCCGGTCGAGGGCATCATCACCTACCACGACCCGTGCTACCTGGGCCGTCACAACAAGATCTACTCCCCGCCGCGCGAGATCATCGCCAGCGTCCCCGGCATCCGCAACGAAGAGATGCACCGCCACAAGGAACGCGGCTTCTGCTGCGGCGCCGGTGGTGCGCGGATGTGGATGGAGGAGCGGATCGGCAAGCGCATCAACAACGAGCGTGTCGACGAGGCGCTTTCGCTGAACCCGGACATCGTCTCCACCGCCTGCCCGTTCTGCCTCGTCATGCTGACCGACTCGGTCAACGGCAAGAAGAACGACGGCAAGGCCAAGGAGTCCGTCACGGTCGTCGACGTGGCCCAACTGCTGCTCGACTCCGTCAGGACACCGGTCGACCCGGCCGGCGAGGCGGAGACCGAGGACGCGCCGGAGCCCGAGCCGGTGAAGTAGACCGGTCGCAGTACGTCCCGGCGGGCGCCCCGTTCCTGGAACGGGGCGCCCGCTTTTGTGGTTTTGGGGGATCCGTACAACCATCACGTGCACCTCACGGGTCACACCAGGGAGCCCACCCCCACGCTCTCACTGGAGTTGACTGTGCAGATCAGAAGAATCGCCGTCGCCACGGGCGTGGCCGCCCTCGTCGCGGGCGGCCTCACCCTGCCCCTCGCGGGGACCGCGACCGCGGCGAGCACGCTCAAGGACGACTTCAACGGCGACGGCTACCGCGACCTCGTCATCGGCACGCCCAAAGCCAACGCCGTGACGGTGACGTTCGGTTCCTCGTCCGGCGTGGGCACCGGCAAGGCCGTGACGATCACGCAGGAGACCGCCGGTGTGCCCGGAGCCACCGAAAAGGAGGACGAGTTCGGGGAGAACGTCACCAGCGGTGACGTCAACGACGACGGCTACGCCGACCTGATCGTCGGCGCCCCCGGCGAACAGGTCACCGACTGGGCGAGCGGCTCGCTGAACGTGGTGTGGGGCGGCGCGAACGGCTTCACCGAGGGCGCCACCGTCTACCACGCGCCCTCCGCCGACGACGAACGCTTCGGCGAGGGCGCCGTCTTCGTCGACCTCGACGGGGACGACCACGCGCAGCTCGCCGTCGTCAGCGCCAAGAAGTACTGGTGGTACTCCGACTCCAACAAGCCCGAGGACGCCTACGCGCCGGAGGTCGAGTTCGTACCGGCCGACGTGACCCTCGAAGGCCTCACCGCCGACCAGTTCCACGGCACGGGCGCAGGCAGGACATACACGTACGTCCTCTACGGAAAGCACGCCGACGGCAGCCCCTACACGGGGTGGGTCGACGGCGGGCCCGGCGACATCGGCTACCACTCCGGGCGGATCGACGGTCAGTTCGCCGGCTCCACCACCGAGGCCGCCGCCACCGGCGACGTGAACTGCGACGGCTACCCGGACCTTGTCACCGGCCAGGCCGACGAGAACTCGGTGTGGGTGTTCTCCGGCGGATCCACCATCTTCACCGACGAGATGGAGGGCATGGACAAGGTCACCCAGGACAGCGAAGGGGTGCCGGGAGCGACGGAGGCCGAGGACCGGTTCGGCGCGTCCGTGGCGGTCGGTGACGCGGACGGCGACGGCTGCGACGAGGTCGCGGTCGGTGCGCCCGGCGAGACCGTCGACGGTGTGCGGGGCACGGGCTCGGCCGTCGTCCTCAAGGGCGGCTCCTCCGGTGTAGCCGGGGGCCGTTCGTACCACCAGGAGACCAGCGGGGTGCCGGGCGTCGCCGAGACCGGTGACCGCTTCGGGTCCACGGTCCGCCTCAAGGACATCAGCGGGGACGGCCGCGCGGACCTGTCCGTCGCCGCGTCCGGCGAGGACATCGGCTCGGCGGCCGACGCGGGCGCCGTCACGGTGCTGCGGGGCTCGTCGCCGTACCCGACGACGAGCGGCGCGACCTCGTTCAACGGCTCGGACTTCGGCCTCCCCGGCGCGGGCATCTCGTTCGGTACGTCCCTGCGCTGACGGCCCCGTCCCCGCCCCTGCCATCATGTGGCTGTAGTCAACTCATGGGACGGGCGGGGGCGTTGTCGATGGGGACATGTCGATGGGGGCGTTGTTGATGCCGGGTCACATACGAAGAAGCGGCGGGGTCGTCCTGTGCGCGGTGCTGCTCGCCGCCGCGCTCACGGCGTGCGGCAGCGGTGACGGCGGCGACGGGGGCGGTGCCCACCGGCCCGTGACCGTCGCGGGAAAGCAGCAGCGGAGCGCGCCGTTGCCGGTCCCGCGCGGCAAGGGCAGCAAGCTCCCGAGCGACTTCAACGGGGACGGCGCCCCCGACCTCGTCCTCGACGACCTCGCCCACGACGGGCTCGGCGACGACCCCGGCATCGGCATCGTCTACGGCAGGAAGGGCCACGGACTCGTCGACGGGACCCGGCAGTTGCTGACCCCGGCGAAGTACGCGGCACGGACCAAGGGGCGGGCCCCGGCGACGTTCGCGTCGGAGGCGAGCTGCGACCTCGACCGGGACGGCTACGCCGACCTCGTGGTGTCGACGGACCCGCCGTACGACGGCCAGGGCATGCCGCCGGTCCCGCTCCAGATCCTCTTCGGCTCGCCCACCGGGATCTCCGGCAAGGGCGTCACGCTGAGGATCCCCGCGCGGGCCAGGTTCGGCAACGAATGGCCCGACCAGCCGGTCTGCGGGGACTTCGACGGCGACGGCAGGAACGACCTGGTGGTGCACGCGAGCGGGGGGCGGCTCAGCGTGCTGCCGGGCCCGTTCACGCGCGCGGGCGCCCCGCGCGGCGCCACCGGCATCGCGCAGCCTGGCGGAAACGTTCCGACGGGCCCCGCCGCCGACCTGAACGGCGACGGCGCCGACGACGTCATGGTCCGCGCCCACGCGGGCACGGCACGCTCCGCCGTCGCCCTCGGCGGCCCGGACGGCTTCACGAAGGGCGCCACGTACCCGGCGGGCACGGATGCCGCCCTCGGCCGCTCCGGGGCGGCGGTCCTCACCAAGGACGGCCTCAAGCTGTACGCGCCCGGGGGCACGGCCACCCGCACCGTCCGGGTCACCGGGGACCGCCTCGCCGCGGCGGACCTGAACGGCGACGGCCGCATGGACCTGGCCGTGTCGGACGCCTCGGACCGCGTGCACCTCGTCATCGGCACGGGCAAGCCCCGGCGGGCCCCGGCGAAGGGCCACGTGATCGCGGTCGCGGACTACGACGGGGACGGCCGCGACGACCTCGCCCTGCAACACACCGCCGCCACCACGGACAAGGTAACGATCCTCTCCGCAGGCCGAACCACCCCTCAACCCCCCTTCTCCACAACCCTGTTCACCCCCTGACACCACGAGGCTCCATATGGAGCCCCTGCGCCGCTTGAGCAGACCTCTCAAGCCCCTGCGCCGCTTGAGCAGATCTTCCAAGCCCTGCGCCGCTTGAGCAGGCCTCTCAAGCCCCTGCGCCGCTTGAGCAGACCTTTCAGCCCCTGCGGCGCTTGAGCAGATCTTTCAAGCCCCTGCGGCGATTGAGCAGGCCCGTCCGGCAGGACTTTCGGGAAGGGGCGGGGTGGGGCAGACGAATAGCCCCGCCACCACGTACAACCCTCCCGCCCCATGAACAGTCTCCTGTTAGCCGACCGCAGGCCAACGCCGGACACAACTCCGGCCGAACGCCAGTGAAACGGCACCCCGTTGACGGGACGACCCCCAGCCGTCCCCTTCTCGCAGGAGCCAACCGAATGGCCAAGCACAGACGTACCCCCGCCCCGTCCAAGGCCGGCCTCCGCCTCGCCATGGCCACCGCCACGGCCGCCGCCCTGACCGGCGGGCTCTTCGTCGCCACGGCGGGCACCGCGACCGCGGCCACGCCCGGCGTCGCCGCCTCCGACGCCGACTTCAACGGCGACGGTCTGGCCGACGTCGCCACCTCCGCACCGCTCGCCTACGTGGCCGGCCACGCCGGTGCCGGACAGGTCAGCGTCCTGTACGGCGGCGGCAAGCACACCACCATCAGCCAGAACTCCACCGGCGTGCCCGGTGCGGCCGAGGCCAACGACGGCTTCGGCTCCGCCACCGCCTACGGCGACTTCAACAGCGACGGCTACGACGACCTGGTCGTCGGCACCCCCGGCGAGGACGTCGGCACCGACAAGGACGGCGGCACCGCGGCCATCCTGTGGGGCTCCGCGAACGGCCTGAACGGCGGCAAGACCGGCAAGACGCTCACCGACCCGCGCGCCTCGAAGCACGACGCCTTCGGCGCCCGCCTCGCGGCCGGCGACTTCGGCGACGTCGGCACGGACCAGATCGCCATCGCCACACCCAACTCGGCCACCATCGCCATCGGTTCGGTGAGCGTCGACGAGACCTGGCGCACCACGACGGCCCCCGTGCAGAGCGGCACCGCCGGCGTCGGCATCCACAACCTGCACTCCGGCGACGTCAACGGCGACAACATCGACGACCTGCTCGTCAACGGCTTCGAAGCCGACTCCGACATGGGCTGGAACGCCAACTACTACCTGCCCGGGTCGACCAGCGGCCTCCAGCCGTCCGCCGCGGTCAAGCTGCCCGCCGGCGTGATCACAGACATCGGCGACGTCGACAGTGACGGCTACGGCGATGTCGTCATCGGCCTGGAGTGGGACACCGACTCCGGCGTCCCCGGCGCCCAACTGGGCGGCGCCGTCAAGATCGCCCACGGCTCCGCGAGCGGCCCGGTCGCCTCCACCGTCCAGACCATCGACCAGGACACCTCCGGCGTCCCCGGCGGCGGTGAGACCGGCGACGACTTCGGCGGCGAGCTCGACCTCGGCGACATCAACGGCGACGGCCACCTCGACCTCGTCGTCGGCTCCGTCGGCGAGAACCTCGCCGGGGTCGCGGACGCGGGTGCCATCACCGTCCTGTACGGCAAGGCCGACGGCTCCGGCATCACCGGCGCGGGCGCCAAGCTCTACAGCCAGAACACCCCGGGCGTCCCCAACTCCGATGAGAAGGACGACAACTTCGGCTCCGACGTCCACGTCGACGACCTCAACGACGACGGCCGCGGCGACGTGATCGTGGGCGCCCTGGGCGAGAACGGCGGCAACGGCGCGGTCTACGCCCTGACCTCCAAGGCCGACGACACCCTGTCCGGCTCCGCCGGCACCTACGTCTCGACCCTCGGCATCTCCGGCTCCGGCACCCCGCTGCTCGGCGCCAACTTCGCCGACTGACGCACCCTCCCGGGCATCCCCTAGGGGATGTCACAGCTCAGCCGCAATGCCGGGCCCGAACCCCGGGCCCGGCATCGTGGTCCCGGAAACCAGGTACGTTCGAGTACGTGGCTGGATTCAGGAACGGACGCGGCCGGGACAACCGCGAAGCGCCCCAGGGGCCCCCTCCGTACGCACCCCCTCAGCAGCAGCACGGGTACGGACAGCAACAGCAGCAGCAGTGGCCGCAGGCCAACGGTGGACACGCCGGACAGCGCGGGCACGGTGAGCCGGAGTACTTCGGCGACCCGAACGCGCCCCGCGCCCACGACCCGTACGCGGCGAACAACCCCGGTCACACCCAGGCGTTCACGGTGAACCCGGACGACGGGGCCCCGTACGCGTACAACCAGGGCGCCACCTACCAGGCGGGCGCGGCGGCGGGCCCGGCCGGGCCGATCGGCCCCCGCCTGCACTGGAAGCCGCTGCTGTCCGGGATCGTGCTGCGCCCCTCGGCCACGTATCTCCAGATGCGCGACTACGCGATGTGGGGCCCGGCCCTGATCGTCACGTTCCTCTACGGGCTCCTGGCGATCTTCGGCTTCGACGGCGCCCGCGAGGACGTCATCAACGCCACGATGTCCTCGGCGATCCCGTACGTCCTGACGACCGGCATCGCGATCACGATCAGCTTCTTCGTGCTCGGCGTGGTCACCCACACCCTGGCCCGCCAGCTCGGCGGCGACGGCGCCTGGCAGCCCACGGTCGGCCTGTCCATGCTGATCGGCTCCCTCACGGACACGCCGCGCCTGATCTTCGGCATGTTCCTCGGCGGCGACGCGATGTTCGTCCAGCTCATCGGCTGGGCGACGTGGATCGCGGCGGGTGCCCTGCTGACCACGATGGTCTCCAAGTCCCACGACCTGCCCTGGCCGAAGGCGCTCGCCGCCTCGGCGATCCAGCTGATCGCACTGCTCTCGATCATCAAACTGGGCACGTTCTAGGACGCGCAACGCGAAAAGGGGCCCCAGGGGCCCCTTTTCCGTGTGCGGCGGCTCAGGCGTCGAGAACCTGCCCGTCGCGCTTCACGACCGGCGGCTCGACACTCCACGGGAAGTTGATCCACTCATCGGTCCGCTTCCACACGTACTCGCACTTCACGAGCGAGTGGGACTTCTCATAGACGACGGCCGAGCGGACCTCCGCCACGGTGTCGAGGCAGAAGTCGTGGACGAGCTTCAGCGTCTTGCCGGTGTCCGCGACGTCGTCGGTGATCAGGACCTTCTTGTCGCTGAAGTCGATCGCGTTCGGCACGGGCGCGAGCATGACCGGCATCTCCAACGTGGTCCCCACCCCCGTATAGAACTCCACGTTCACCAGGTGGATGTTCTTCACATCCAACGCGTACCCGAGCCCACCGGCGACGAAGACGCCGCCGCGCGCGATGCTCAGGATGATGTCGGGCTCGTACCCGTCGTCGGCGACGGTCTGCGCGAGCTCGCGCATCGCGACCCCGAACTTCTCGTACGTAAGGTTCTCGCGCTCGGGGTTCACGCCGTCACTCATGTCGCTGCTGCTCACACCTGGGTCCGATGGAAGTTGAGGAAGGAACGGGAGGCGGTCGGCCCGCGCTGCCCCTGGTAACGCGAACCGTAGCGCTCGCTGCCGTACGGGAACTCGGCGGGTGAGGACAGCCGGAACAGGCACAGCTGCCCGATCTTCATGCCCGGCCACAGCTTGATCGGGAGCGTCGCGAGGTTCGACAGCTCCAGCGTCACGTGGCCACTGAACCCGGGGTCGATGAACCCGGCGGTGGAGTGCGTGACGAGGCCGAGCCGCCCGAGCGAGCTCTTGCCCTCGAGCCGCGAGGCGAGATCCTCGGGCAGGGAGATGACCTCGTACGTCGACGCGAGCACGAACTCGCCGGGGTGCAGGATGAAGGGCTCGTCACCCTCCGGCACCACCGTCCGCGTCAGCTCCGCCTGCTCGACGCTCGGGTCGATGTGCGGGTACTTGTGGTTCTCGAACACCCGGAAGTAGCGGTCGAGCCGCACATCGATGCTCGACGGCTGAACCATGGATTCGTCGTAGGGATCGATCCGGACCCGTCCGGAGTCGATCTCGGCCCGGATGTCCTTGTCTGAGAGAAGCACGTAGCGAGGATACGCAGAGCGCGCGTGCCCACCACAATCGGCGGGCCCGCGCGCTCTGTCGCTGGTGCTTGCTCTTACCGCTCGTCCGGTCCCACAGGAACGGCGTGCCGAAGTCGCGCGCACCGCGGACACCGAATAAGCCGGCTTGGACCGAGACGGTCCGCCTGCTGCATCGGGAACGAAGCGGTGCTGAACACGTGCCCTTCGGCACATCGGACGACGGTGCGATCCATCGAGTCCATCAAGTCCCGGAGTCCCTTCCCCACGGAGCCATTGGGCCAGTTTCCTGACCGACGACGAAAGGCAACATTACGGGATGAAAGGGACGCCAATCCAGGCGGCACCCCGAGGCGAATCGTCCTCGGCCGGAATCCCCACCGTACGCCCCAACTCCCCTTACCCGCAGTCACTTCCGCCCCGCACAACGCAGCCGGGCCCCGGGGGCTTCGACGCCCGGGGCCCGGCATGGGGTACAGTGTCGCCAGTACGGATCGCCTCAACGGCCGTACCGCGCGGGTGTAGTTTAATGGTAGAACATAAGCTTCCCAAGCTTAGAGCGCGAGTTCGATTCTCGTCACCCGCTCCATCAGCTCAAGCAGCCAAGGCCCAGGTCACCGACCGGGGCCTTTTTGCTGTCCGCATCCGATCAGTCGTCGCGTGCCACATCCGTGCCAGAAGCATGACGGCATGGCGCCCCCATCCGAACCCATGACGGTCTCAAGCTCACCGACGCACCGGGTAGCCAGTCAGCGTGCCTCTGTCGCCAGCTTGAGGCCGAGGCCGACCAGGACACCAGCGGAGATCCGGTCCAGCCACCGCTTCACCCGCTGCCGCAACAGAAGTCGCCGAGCCTTCGAGGCCGCCCACACCAGCGGCGAATACCAAAGGACGCCCACGGTGAGGTGAATGGCCACCAGGAGGAACCCCCACGCACCCGAGGACGGGCCGTGTGGCATGAACTGCGGCAGCACACTCATGTAGAACACGCCAACCTTCGGATTCAGAAGGTTCGTCACCATGCCGGCCCGAAGCGCCGCCAGCGCTCCCGTCGTCGCCGGAGCTTCGTCCTGCTCGCCCACCGCCGCTGCGGATCGATTACGCGGGAGCGTCCTCCACAACGCCGAACCGCCGAGCCACAGGAGGTACGCGGCACCCAGGACACGCACCACGTTGTAGGCGAGCTGCGATGCGGTGAGCAGTGCGCTCAGGCCGACGATGGAGGCAGTGCCCCAGGCCAGGCAGCCGAGCGTGATCCCGGCGATCACCGTAAGTCCGGCGCGACGCCCGCCGAGCATCGTGTGCCGCAGTACGAGCATGGTGTCGAGCCCCGGAGTCATCACTCCCAGCAGTGCGACAAGCATCCACCCCAACAGTGAAGCACTGGACATGCCCAACCCCCCTATTTTTCCGCCGACTTGAACCGAGCGCGAGTTCGATTCTCGTCACCCGCTCCACCAGAAACCCCCAGGTCATCGACCCGGGAGTTCTTTGTTGTCTGGACCGATTCAGCGCTCGCGCACCATCTCATCCAGGCCGGCCGCGAGCGGTGCCGTCAGCGCCATCGACCCGACCAGCAGGCCGAGTACCGCCGACAGCATGCCAAGCAGACGCAGGCGTGTGAGCCTCCGTCCGCTTCCGGGTCTCCACCAGCTCCGCTGCGCCCGTTATGGCACGCCATCCGATTGACGGCCTATCAGGCATTTCGCCCGCCCGGCGGCACGGCTCAGCCGGACAGTGCCCTCCCGTACGCGCCCTCGCTCTGCCGCACCCCGCTGCAGTTGGTGGCCGCGTCGTCCGTGTCCGTGCCCGACTCGCACGGCGCGTCGCGGAACGTCGCCCACGTCGAGACCCACGCGATGCCCTTCTTCTCCGCGAAGGTCCGCAGCTGTGCCGCGTCCGCGAGCGTGAACGTCTCGCCGTCGATGTCGTTCACGCCGAGCATCGAGGTGAGCGCCATGCCGCGCCAGGCCTTCTCGTCGGAGAGGCCGAAGACCTTTTCCAGCTGTGTGTGGGTGGCCTTGGCCGCGGTGCGGGCGTAGTCGCTCATGTCCCCCTGGTAGGACTCGCCGTAGTTCATGGTCATGATGTTGACCGTGGAGACCTGGACGGACTGATTGTTGGCGGCTTCGAGGAGGTCGACGCTGTCGTCGTCCAGGCCGGAGGGCATCACGGGCAGTGTGAAGGTGACGTCCACGTCGCGCTGCTTCTGCAGCAGCGCGATCGCCTCGGCCCGCCGGGTGTTCGCGGCGGAGTCCTTCAGGGTGTCGCCCTCGATGTCGAAGTCGGCGTGCGTGGCGCCGCCCGCCGCGTCCAGCGCCTCGGCGTAGGCGGCGGCCAGGTCGGACGCGGTGTCGCAGGTCGTGGCGAGCTCGCTGCCGGAGGCGCCACCGAAGGAGACGCGGAGCGTGCCGTCGGAGGAACTGAGCTTCTTGATACGGGAGGTGACCCCGGCAGCGTCGATCTTCGAGTGCCCGCCCCAACTGGGCGTGCAGCCCGTGCCGTTGGCGACGACGAAGGCGAGGTTGTACGCGTCGGGAGAGCCGGCCGAGTCGGTGGCGTAGGCGGTCGAGGCGCTGACGTACGGGGCGTAATCGGTGTCGGAGGGGGCCGCGGACCGGGTCGCGGACCGGGTGTCGGACGACGTGGCGCAGCCCGCGCACCCGAGCACGACCAGGGCCAGCATTCCGGCGGCGGACTTCAGCGGAATCGGCATACGGAGAACCTCGCACCCGAAACTGTGCCAACCGGCCTTCTCCACCCAGGGATTGCACAGACAAGACCAGGCACAACGACCGATACTCCCCCAGTCGCCCAGGCCTCTGACAGTCTTCTCCCGATCTCACGGACAGCTGACAAGAAACGCTCAGCACCGGCAACAGAAGCCTTCCTACGCTGCACGGAATGCGCCCCGATGTCGTTCTCGAAACCCCTTCCGCAGGTCGCGGTCGTCGCCGTAAACCCCGCCGCACTCCTGTCGACGGCCCCGTGTTCGTCGACTCCTCCGGCCGCAGAGCACGGCTGCTGCGCCGCTTCGGTATCGCCGTGTGCGTCGGCTGCGCGGGCTACGTGACGCTGCTGTGTCTCGCGTTCATGGGCGTCGGCATCCCGCTGACCTCCTCGGACCTGCTGCCCTTCGGTGACGCGGGCAACGGCGACCGGGCTCCCGCCGGGCCCCGGCTCGGGGCGCCGAACGGCACGGTTCCGGACGCCCCGTCCGCGACCCCGTCCTCCTCCGCCTCCATCAGCGCCGGGCAAGGGGGCCCGGCCCAGTGATGTCCCCGACGACGAAGACGCCCTCCGCACGCAGCCGGCGGCACGCCAACCCGAGCCGGATCGCTCGCATGCGAGGCCGGGCCGCGGCGCTCCAACGCCCGCGCACCCTGCTGGCGTTGACCCTCCTGCTCGCGCTGACCTGCGCGCTGCTGCTCGACGGCTACGTACGCGGCGAAGTGTTCAACGACAAGCGGGTCCGCGACGGCGCCGCCTACGACCAGGTGTCGGAGTCCACCCTGGAGTCCGGTCCGATCTGGACCTCACGCAACGGGAAGGTCCAGTCCGAGTCCGTCCCCGACAAGACCATCGTGCTCACCTTCGACGACGGCCCGAACGCCCAGTACACGTCCAAGGTCCTCGACATCCTCGACGAGAACGACGTGCCCGGCACGTTCTTCCTCGTCGGCTCGATGGCCGCGCGCTACCCGAGCCTGGTGAAGCAGACGGTCGACCAGGGCAACGAGGTCGGCATCCACACGTTCTCGCACGTGGATCTCTCGTACCAGTCCGACGCACGTCTCAAGCGTGAGCTGAAGCAGACCCAACTGGCGATCGCGGGCGCGTCGGGCGTCACCACGACGCTGTTCCGTGCGCCGTACTCGTCCGAGACCGACGCCATCGACAACTACAGCGTGGGGATCTACAAGAAGGTCGCCAAGCTGGGCTACACCAGCGTGTTCATCGACACCGACAGCGACGACTGGAAGCAGCCGGGCGTCAAGAGCATCGTCAAGACGGCCACCCCCAAGTCCGGCGAGGGTGCCTCGGTGCTCTTCCACGACGCGGGCGGCGACCGTGACCAGACGCTGAAGGCGCTGCCGCAGTACATCAAGAAGATGAAGGCCAAGGGCTACACCTTCACCACGGTGAGCGGCGCCCAGGCCATGAACCAGCAGGCGCGGGCGAAGGCCCAGGAGAAGGCCGACGCCAAGGCCGCCGGTGCCGAGGCAGGGGGTGCCAAGGCCGTGGGTGGCGGTCCGAACGGGATGCCGGGCGCCCGCGAGCAGGACCTCGACCCCACCTCCACCGCCGTCGAGCAGTCCGCCATGCACCAGGCGACCGGCTCCACGCTGTACGTCGGCAAGTCCCTCATCGTGGCCACCGCCATCGCCGAGTGGACGATGCCGGTGCTCTCCGGATTCCTGGCCGTCGTCGGCGTCGCCGTCATGGCCCGGTTCCTGCTGATGCTGGTCGTGGCCCGCCGCCACTACCGGCAGCGCAACGAGCCCTCCTTCTCCTGGGGGCCGCCCGTCACCCGCCCGGTGAGCGTGATCGTGCCCGCGTACAACGAGAAGGAGTGCATCGCGAACACGGTGAACTCGCTCATGGACAGCACCCACCCGATCGAGGTCATCGTCGTCGACGACGGCTCTTCGGACGGCACCGCGGACATCGTCGAGTCCCTCGGCCACCCGAACGTCCGCGTCGTCCGGCAGGAGAACGGCGGCAAGCCCGCGGCCCTCAACAACGGTGTGCGCCATGCCTGTTACGACATCGTCGTGATGATGGACGGCGACACGGTCTTCGAGCCGGACACCGTCGCCAAGCTCGTGCAGCCCTTCGCCGACCCCGAGGTGGGCGCCGTCTCCGGCAACGCCAAGGTCGGCAACCGGGACACGCTCATCGGCTCCTGGCAGCACATCGAGTACGTGATGGGCTTCAACCTCGACCGCCGCATGTACGACACACTGCGCTGCATGCCCACCATCCCGGGCGCCATCGGCGCGTTCCGGCGGGACGCGGTGCTCGGCGCCGGCGGGATGAGCGAGGACACGCTCGCGGAGGACACCGACATCACCATCGCCATGCACCGGGCGGGTTGGCGCGTCGTGTACGAGGAGCACGCGCGGGCCTGGACGGAGGCGCCGGGTTCGTTCAAGCAGCTCTGGTCGCAGCGCTACCGCTGGTCGTACGGCACGATGCAGGCGCTGTGGAAGCACCGGAAGTCCCTGACGGACAAGGGGCCTTCGGGACGCTTCGGACGAGTCGGGATGCCGCTGGTCGTCCTCTTCCAGATCTTCACGCCGGTCTTCGCGCCGCTCATCGACGTGTTCACCGTCTACTCGATGATTTTCGTCGACTTCCAGGCGTCACTGTTGGCGTGGCTGGCGGTGCTGGGCGTCCAACTGGCCTGCGCAGCCAATGCGTTCAAGCTCGACAAGGAGAAGTACCGCTACCTCCTGATGCTGCCGCTGCAACAGTTCGCGTACCGGCAGATGATGTACCTCGTCCTCATCCACTCCTGCGTCACCGCCCTGACGGGTGGCCGACTGCGCTGGCAGAAGCTGAAGCGCACGGGCGAGGTCGGGACGCCGACGGCCGGTACGGGAGCGGGCCGGTGATCGAGGACACTCCGACGCGGGAACTGCGCGCGGTGAGCGGGCCGCCGGCTCCCGTGAGCGCCCCGACTCCCGTACGGGACCGGTACTTCGACGCCCTGCGCGCGGTCGCACTGGTCCGCGTCGTCACGTACCACTGCTTCGGCTGGGCCTGGGCGGGTCTGCTGTTCCCCTCCATGGGCGTGATGTTCGCGCTCGCCGGATCGCTGATGGCCCGTTCGCTCCAACGGCCCGCGCTCTCGGTGATCCGCAGCCGGATGCGGCGGCTGCTCGTGCCGTTCTGGGCGTGGGGCGCCGTCGTCGTGGCGGCGATGCTGGTCCATGGCTGGATGCCCGGCTGGCGGATCGTCTACTGGGTCGTCCCCCTCGGCGATCCGCCGGGCAACGCCTGGGGTGAGCAGGCCTGGGAGATCCTCTGGTACCTGCGCTGCTACCTGTGGTTCGTGCTGCTGTCGCCGCTGCTGCTGCGGGTGTTCCGGTGGGCGCCGGTTCCTGTCCTGCTGGCCTCGCTCGTGCCGATCGCGTTCTTCGACGACGCCGGGGGCGTCACCGATTTCTGCATCTTCGTCTTCTGCTGGCTGCTCGGATTCGCGCACCGGGAAGGGCTGTTGGAGCGGTGCAAGCCGACGCCGGTCGTGCTGTTCTCGCTGGCCGCGCTCGCGTTCGGCGGCTGGTACGCGTTCGCCCACCAGGGCGAGTACGGGACGTACGACCTGGACGATGTGCCGCTCGCGCAGGCCTTCTGGTCGGCCGGGTTCGTCACGCTGCTCTTCTACGCGAAGGTGCTGTGGCGGATCGACTTCGCGTGGCTCGCCCGGTACCGGCGGCTCGACCGGGTCGTCACCGTGTTCAACGCGCGGGCCGTCACGATCTACCTCTGGCACGAGATCGCGCTGATCCTCGCGGTGCCGCTCGTTGACACGTTCTGGAACGTGCCGGCGTTCGAGAGGTGGCTGCCGCTGGAGAGCCAGTGGTTTCTGTTCGGCGTCGGGTGGCTGCTGATCGCTGTCGCTGTGCCGATGTGGGGGTGGGTGGAGGACGTCGCGGCGAAGCGGGCGCCGCGGCTGCTGCCGTAGGCGTCTCCTACGCCACGGGGCTCCGCCCCGGACCCCGCGCCTCAAACGCCCGCGGGGCTGAAAGAATGGGGCTCCGCCCCGGGCCCCGCGCCTCGAGCGCCGACGGGGCTGGATGTGCTCAATCGCCGCACGGGCTTGATGTGGCCGTACCGCCGAAAGGGGCCGGTTCACCTGGGCCACGAGCCCCCGGGCCTACCCGGCAGTTCCGGGTGTGCCAAGGGGGCGGTCCGGCCCTCGTCCAGGAACAGCACCCGGTCCGCGTACGGGGCCAGTGTCAGGTCGTGGGTGATCAGGATCGTCGTGCGGTCCCGCATCAGGTGGCGCAGCGGCTCCACGACGCGGTGGGCCGACTCCGCGTCGAGGCCCGTGGTCGGCTCGTCGAGGACCAGGACCGGGGAGGGCCTCAGCATGGCGCGTGCGATGGCGACGCGCTGGAGCTGGCCACCGGAGAGCGCCGCCGTGCCGGGGGCGATCTCCGTGGCGTAGCCGTCGGGGAGCGCGGTGATGAAGGCGTGCGCGTCGGCGTCCCGTGCCGCCCGCTCGACCTCCGCGTCGCTCGCACCCGGGCGGCCCGCCGCGATGTTCTCGCGGATGGTGCCGTGCAGGACGTGGGTGCGTTGCGGGAGCAGGGTGATCCGGTCGCGGACGTCCGTGAGCGACAGTTCGGGCAGCGGAACCCCGTCCAGGCGGACGACTCCGGAGGTCGGGTCGTAGAACCGGACGAGGAGCTGGGTGAGCGTGGACTTGCCGGCGCCGCTGGGCCCGGTGACGAGGACGAGTTCGCCCGGTTCGGCGGCCATTGTCACGTCGTGCAGTGCGGCTTGGACGGTGTCCGGGTATTGATGGGTGACGTGGTCGAGGGTGATGCGGCCTGGATGAGCACATTCAAGCCCCGCCGGCGCTTGAGGCGCGGGGTCCGGGGCGGAGCCCCGAGGCGTGGGAACCGCTGGGTCCGACACCGCCGGGCGCGCGTCCAGGATCTCCGCGAGGCGGCGCGCTCCCGCCGTCGCCGCCGTGAGCGTGAGTCCGAGCTGCCCGAGGTCCCGGACGGGTGGATACAGGTAGCCGATGAACGCGGCGAAGGCCAGCAACTGGCCGAGGGTGAGGCGCTGTTGGGAGATCTCCCACGCGCCGAGCCCGATCACCGCAAGCACGCACACCGTCTCGACGACCTGGACCAGCTGCTCGTACATCTCGGTGGCCCGCGCCCCGCGCACGGACGCGCGCATCCAGTTGCGGGCCTCGGTGGCCAGGCGCTGTTCCTCGGCGCGGTGCCGGTTGTAGGCCTGGGTGAGCTCGATGTTGCCGAGGGACTCCTCGACGACGGAGGTGATCGCGCCCTCGGCGGCGCGTTCGTCGCGGGCCGCGCGTCCGATGCGGCCGGAGAAGCGGCGGGCGGCCAGCAGGAACAGCGGGGCCAGCACGAAGGTGACCAGGGCCAGGTCCCAGCGCAGCCAGAGGGCAGCCGCCCCGTAGAAGAGAGCGGAGAAGACGGCGGACACGGTGCCGACCACGCCTGACACGACCATCTGCTCGATGGCCTCCACATCTCCGGTGAGCCGGGACACGAGATCGCCCCGTCGGTGTTTTCTGAAGAAATGCGGCGGCAATTCCTGGAGGTGTGAGAAAACTTTCGCCCGCAGCCGCATGACAAATCTCTCGGCGGTCCATACGGCGAGCGAATTGCCCGCGTATCCGACGAGCGCGCCGACGGCGGCCGCGCCGAGCCAGGCGAGCGCGGGCCCCCAGAACGCGGACGGCGACCCGGCCTGCAGCGCATGGTCGGTGATCTCCGCGAACAGCAGGATCGCGGCGGTCTCGGCGAGCGCCGCCACGATCACGCAGCCGACGATCACGACGAGCCGCCCACGGTCACCCCGGGTCAGTGGCCAGAAGCGCCGGAACGCCTCCGTGATGTCACGTGTGCCGCGCATGGACAGGGTCAACTCCCGGGCAGGAACCGGACAGGGAAGAGCAGAGGCGGGGCCGCCGGAAGGGACGGCCCCGCCTCTCGGTGAGGGGAACGGGTCAGCGCTTGCCGCCGACCGGACGACGCTTCGCGTGCGCCTTCGGGGCGCCCTTCTTCGGCTGCGCGTGCCGCTTGGCCGGGGCGGCCGGGGTGGCGCCCTTGCGGTTCTTGGCGACGGGGGCAATCTTGTGGAAGCTCATGGCGTTCTCCTAGAATTTCTGGGTCAATTCACTGTTTTTCTTTTCCGCCGGCGTTGTTCGTCGGCGACATGGAAAACACTACCGGGCCGAAAAGAGTGACCGGAACCAATTTCGTTTAGAGGTTGGTTAATTGCGAATGAGTCGGTTTCTCATAAGGAAAAACCGGCCGGAGGGACGGATCAATGGAGATCACCCGTAGACGTCTGCTGAGCGTGCTGGCCGCGAGTGGGGTGCTGGCCGCCGTGCCCGTACGGTGGGCGAGTGCCGATGAACTCGCCGTGGGCGCAGAGCAGTTGCTCGCCAA
Source organism: Streptomyces sp. NPDC002754 (assembly GCF_053592315.1). Classification (NCBI taxonomy): domain Bacteria; kingdom Bacillati; phylum Actinomycetota; class Actinomycetes; order Kitasatosporales; family Streptomycetaceae; genus Streptomyces; species Streptomyces sp. NPDC002754. The sequence goes on along the minus strand of NZ_JBSFVM010000002.1, from coordinate 121,252 downwards.
TACGGTGGCCATGTTCGCGGGCACCGCCGAGTCCAACTCCCGTAAGGAGACCGCAGCCAAGCTCGCCGCGATCGAGAAGACGGCGCGCGCGAATCTCGCGGCGATGGACGCGGCGAGCGGTGACGGTGAGCTGTTCAAGGGGCTGCCGCTCGGAAGCAGCGATCCGAACCTCAACACCACGTATCAGAAGGTCTACGAGATCGCGCTGGCCACGCGGACGTCGGACGCCTCGGACATCCCCCGTGCCCGCGTCGTCGACGCGTTGACGTGGCTGCACGAGAAGTACTACGGCGACCAGTCCACCGGCTATTACGGCAACTGGTTCACCTGGGAGATAGGCGTCTCGCAGCACGTCAGCCGGACGCTGGTGCTGCTCGGGGACGCCGCCCCCGCCGAGCTGACCAGCACCTACATCGCCTCCATGGACGCGTATCTGCGCAGCGGCAAGGACGGCGACGTCGACCTCGACTCGCGGTTCCACACCGGTGCCAACCTCGCCGACATCACCACCAACCGCATCCTCCAGGGCGCGCTGACGGGCGACGAGGCCCGTATCCGCAAGGCGCTCACCGATCAGCTGACCGTCTTCGCGACGGTCGATCCGTACCGGCTCCAGCACGGCGTCACCGACGGGCACTACGCCGACGGCTCCTTCATTCAGCACTCCTCCGTCGCGTACACGGGCTCGTACGGGAAGGGGCTGCTCACGCGCGTGATCCAGACGCTGAAGCTGCTGGACGGGACGGGCTTCGCGTACGGCGAGGAACTCGTGCCCACCGTGCACAAGTGGGTGCGCGACGGGTTCGCTCCGCTGATCTTCGAGGGCTGGATGATGGAGGCGGTGAAGGGGCGGGCCGTGTCGCGCACGGGCAGCGGCTACGCCGATTCCGCCACGATCGTCGAGGGCGTCGTCGACCTCGCGTCGCTGTCGACGGGGGAGGAGGCAGGGGCCCTCAAGGCGTACGTGAAGCACATCCGGGCCACGTCGAAGGCGAGCCTGGACCCGGCGACGTTCGTCTCGCCGCTCAGCATCGTCCGGTACGCCGACATCCTCGCGGACCCCGACGTCCGCCCGGCCGACCTCAACCCGCCTGCCCGCTCCGTGGCCTTCAACGCGATGGACCGGACCGTTCACCGCCGTCCCGGTTACGCGTTCACGCTCTCCCGCAGTTCGCGGCGCATCAGCAAGTACGAGTACATGAGCGGCGAGAACCTGATGCCGTGGTTCCAGGGGGACGGGGCTCATTATCTGTACCTGGCGGGGCAGGATCAGGCGACGTCCTTCGGCGTCGACTACTTCACCGCCGTCTCCCCGTACGGGCTCGCGGGCGTGACCGCTCCCGTCGAACACCGGGGAACGGTACCGGAGTTGTACGAAGGCAAGCTGTTCTACGACAACCCGGACCACCCCCTGAACTTCACTGCGTCCAGCGAATCGCAGAACAAGTACGTGTACTTCCCGACGGCCACGCAGGCGTACTCGGGCGGCGCGGTGCTGGACGGTGTGTACGGCGCGGTCGGGTGGGTCGCCTCCGACGATGTGCCGTGGCGGGACAAGCGGGCGGGGGTGCTGCCGGACGACTTCGTGGCGTATCGCGGGGCGCGGGCCACGAAGTCGTGGTTCCTGCTGGATGACGAGATCGTGGTGCTCGCGGCGGGGGTCGGGGACGCTCCCGGTGGCGGGCGGGCCGTGACGACGACCGTCGACGCGCGCGTGGCGCCCGCGGGCGACGCGGTGACCGTGGCCGAGGGCGACGGATGGGTGCGCTGGGCGGACGGTTCGCGGGACGCGGCGGTCGGCTACGTCCGGCTCGCCGGGCCCGTCGCGAAGGCGCGGCTCGACACGGTGACGCGCAGCCGTCGCGTCGTACGCACCTCGAACCCGGACACGGCGGTGACGAAGCGGGTGTTCTCGCTGACGGTCGAGCAGGCGGCCGGGGCCAAGCCCGCCTCCTTCGCCTACGCGTTGCTGCCGAACGCCTCGGAGGCGGCGGTGCGCGCGTACAAGGGTGCGCGCGTGCTCGCGAACACCTCGCGGATGCAGGCCGTGGGCCACGACGGGCTCGGGCTCACGGGGGTGAACACCTTCGCCGGCGGCGCGCACCGGGTCGCGGGGCTCGACGTCGAGGGTCCGGCGTCCGTGCTCGTGCGCCGGCGGGACGGCGGGGTCACCGTCGCGGTGTCCGACCCCACCACCGAACGGGACACCGTCACGCTCGTGTTGCGCGGCCGCCGCCTGCGCAAGGCCGACGGCGACGACGTGGTGCGCGTCAGCACCGTGCCGGGCGGCACCCGGCTCGACGTCGACACGCACCACGCGTACGGACGGAGCTTCGCCGTGACGCTGCGGCGGTGAGGGTGGGGCCTACTCGTCCGCCTCCAGGTCGCCCTCCGACTCCAGGTACACCTGGCGGAGGGCCTCCAGCGTCTGCGGGTCCGGCTTCTCCCACATGCCGCGCGACTCGGCTTCGAGCAGGCGCTCCGCGATGCCGTGCAGGGCCCACGGGTTGTTCTCCGTGAGGAACTGGCGGTTCGTCTCGTCGAGGACGTACGTCTCGGTCAACTTGTCGTACATCCAGTCGGCGATGACGCCGGTCGTGGCGTCGTAGCCGAACAAGTAGTCCACCGTCGCGGCGAGTTCGAAGGCGCCCTTGTAGCCGTGGCGGCGCATCGCCTCGATCCACTTGGGGTTCACGACGCGGGCCCGGAAGACGCGGGAGGTCTCCTCGACGAGCGTGCGGGTCTTGACCGTCTCCGGGCGGGTGGAGTCGCCGATGTACGCCTCGGGGGCGGTTCCGCGCAGCGCGCGCACGGTGGCGACCATGCCGCCGTGGTACTGGAAGTAGTCGTCCGAGTCGGCGATGTCGTGCTCGCGGGTGTCGGTGTTCTTGGCGGCGACCGCGATGCGCTTGTAGGCGGTCTCCATCTCCGTACGGGCGGACCTTCCGTCGAGTCCGCGGCCGTACGCGTATCCGCCCCACACCGTGTAGACCTCGGCGAGGTCGGCGTCCGTGCGCCAGTCCTTGGAGTCGATCAGCTGGAGGAGACCGGCGCCGTACGTACCCGGGCGCGAGCCGAAGATACGGGTCGTGGCGCGGCGTTCGTCGCCGTGCTCGGCGAGGTCGGCCTGGGCGTGGGCCCGTACGTAGTTGTGCTCGGCGGGCTCGTCGAGGGACGCGGCGAGGCGGACCGCGTCGTCGAGGAGGCCGATGGTGTGCGGGAACGCGTCGCGGAAGAAGCCGGAGATCCGGAGGGTGACGTCGATGCGGGGTCGGTTCAGCTCCTCGTACGGGATCGGCTCCAGGCCGGTGACGCGGCGCGAGGCGTCGTCCCAGACGGGGCGGATGCCGAGGAGGGCGAGGGCCTCCGCGATGTCGTCGCCGGCGGTGCGCATGGCGCTTGTGCCCCACAGGGACAGGCCCACGGAGGTGGGGTATTCGCCGTTGTCGTCCTTGTACCGGGTGAGGAGGCTCTCGGCGAGGGCCTGCCCCGTCTCCCAGGCGAGCCGACTCGGCACGGCCTTCGGGTCGACGGAGTAGAAGTTCCGCCCGGTCGGCAGCACGTTCACGAGCCCTCGGAGCGGCGACCCACTCGGCCCTGCGGGTACGAAGCGGCCGTTCAGCGCGCGGACGGCGTGATCCAACTCGTCCGTCGTGGCACCCAGCCGGGGCACAACCTCGCGGGCGGCGAAGTCCAGGATCGCGGAAACGGGGTCGGGCCCGTCGTTATCGGTGCGCGGCACCGTGGTCCGCCTTGCCCACCCTGCCGCCCCAGGCGGCAGATTGCCCAAGGCGGGGGCGGCGGCATCGCCCCCTTCGGCGTCGGCGGGGTCGGGCAAATCAAGCCCCTGCGGCGATTGAGCAGGCTCTTCAAGCCCCGCCGGCGTTTGAGGCGCGGGGTCCGGGGCGGAGCCCCGAGACGTGGGGGCAGCTGTGGCGATTGCTTGCGGTACCGCGTCCGGGGACCAGTCGGCCGCCTCCATGGCTTCCACCAAGGACCGGGCCATGGCCTCCACCTCGTCCGCCGCGACGCGGGTCGCAGCCGACTCGTCCAGGCCGAGCGCCTCCCGCAACCCCGGCAGGGCCTGGTTGCCGCCCCAGATCTGGCGGGCCCGCAGAATCGCGAGGACCAGGTTGACGCGGTCGGCGCCGGCCGGCGCCTGGCCCAGGACGTGCAGACCGTCGCGGATCTGGACGTCCTTGATCTCACAGAGCCAGCCGTCGAGATGCATGATGAACTCGTCGAAGCCCTCGTCCTCGGGCCGGTCCGCGACCCCCAGGTCGTGGTCGAGCTTCGCGGCCTGGATGAGGGTCCAGATCTGGGCGCGGATCGCGGGCAGCTTCGCCGGGTCCATGGCGGCGATCTGGGCGTGCTCGTCGAGGAGTTGCTCGAGCCGGGCGATGTCGCCGTAGGAGTCCGCGCGGGCCATCGGCGGCACCAGGTGGTCGATGAGCGTGGCGTGCACACGGCGCTTGGCCTGCGTGCCCTCGCCGGGGTCGTTGACCAGGAACGGGTAGATGAGGGGCAGATCGCCGAGCGCCGCGTCCGGCCCGCACGCCGCCGAAAGCCCCGCGTTCTTGCCAGGCAGCCACTCCAGGTTGCCGTGCTTGCCGAGGTGGATCATCGCGTCCGCACCGAAACCACCGTCACCGGCCGACGCCGCGATCCAGCGGTACGCCGCCAAGTAGTGGTGGGACGGCGGGAGATCGGGGTCGTGGTAGATCGCGATCGGGTTCTCGCCGAAGCCGCGCGGCGGCTGGATGAGGATGAGCAGATTGCCGCGGCGCAGGGCGGCGAGCACGATGTCGCCCTCGGGGTTGCGGGACCGGTCCACGAACATCTCGCCGGGCGGCGGCCCCCAGTGCCGCTCGACGCCGTCCCGCAGCTCCTGCGGCAGCGTCGCGTACCAGCGCTTGTAGTCGGCGGCCGGGATGCGGACCGGGTTCTTCGCGAGCTGCTCCTCGGTCAGCCACTCCTGGTCGTGGCCGCCCGCGTCGATGAGCGCGCGGATCAGCTCGTCGCCGTCGCCGGAGGCGAGGCCGGGGATCTCGGCCGTGTCCCCGAAGTCGTAGCCCTCTTCGAGGAGTCGGCGCAGGATCGCCACCGCGGAGGCCGGGGTGTCCAGGCCCACCGCGTTGCCGATGCGCGAGTGCTTCGTCGGGTACGCGGACAGGACGAGCGCGAGCTTCTTGTCCGCCGCCGGGATGTGCCTGAGGCGCGCGTGGCGCACCGCGATCCCGGCCACCCGGGCCGCCCGCTCGGGGTCGGCGACGTAGGCCGGGAGCCCGTCCTCGTCGATCTCCTTGAAGGAGAACGGGACGGTGATGAGGCGGCCGTCGAACTCCGGCACCGCGATCTGGCTCGCGGCGTCCAGCGGCGAGACGCCCTCGTCGTTCGCCTCCCAGTCGGCGCGGGAGGAGGTCAGGCACAGGGCCTGGAGGATCGGGACGTCGAGCTGCGTGAGCGCGCCCGCGTCCCAGGACTCGTCGTCGCCTCCGGCGCTCGCCTGAGCGGGCTTCGTGCCGCCGGCCGCGAGGACCGTCGTGACGATCGCGCCGACCGGGCGCAGGGCGTCGATCAACTCCGGTTCGGGGGCGCGGAGGGACGCGACGTACAGCGGCAGGGGGCGGGCGCCCGCGCGCTCGATCTCGTCGCAGAGGCCGTGCACGAACGCCGTGTTGCCGCTCATGTGGTGGGCGCGGTAGTAGAGCACCGCGACCGTCGGGCCTTCGGCGGTCGAGGGCTCGCGCTCCAACTCGCCCCAGGTCGGCGCGGCGACCGGCGGCTCGAAGCCGTGGCCGGTCAGCAGCACCGTGTCCGAGAGGAAGCGGGCCAGCTGGCCCAGGTTCTCGGGACCGCCGTGCGCCAGGTACTTGTGGGCCTCGGCCGCGATGCCGACCGGCACCGTGGACGTCGCCATCAGCTGGGCGTCGGGGGCCTGTTCACCGGTGAGGACGACCAGCGGGATCCCGGCGGCGGTCAGCCGGTCGATGCCGTCCTGCCAGGCGCGGACGCCGCCGAGGAGGCGTACGACCACCAGGTCCACGCCGTCGAGGAGACCCGGCAGGTCCGTCTCGACGTCGATACGGGAAGGGTTGTCGAAGCGGAAACCGACCGGGGCGTCGGCGGCGTTGGCCGCACGGGCGCTGAGCAGGTCGGTGTCCGACGTCGACAGGAGCAGGAGCTGCTGAGGCATGCGTCGTCTGGCCTTCCTCGGGGTGTCCGCGCCCCGGGTGGTCTTGGGATGGGGTCTCCCCTGCTCGAGGTTGTTCGAGAGCTTGGGGAAAGGAGTTCCTGGCTCACTCCGGCCTGGGGCCGGGGCTCACAGTGGCGGGACCGCGCCGGGTTCGCACCGGGCTTCCTCCTGTGTCGCCGTCGCTGGCGATGTGCGGCGGGCCGGACGGGCCCACCGCGCCTCATCGTACGGGGGCGGGTGCCGGACTCGGTACGGGACGCCGTCGGCGCCCGCTCCGGGGCGGGGGCGTCTCGGAAAGGTGTGACGGTTTCCCGAGATGTGTCACGCTTTTCCGTCGCGGGTCCCCGCGCCTTCCGTCGCGGGTCCCCGGCACCTGTGCCGTGGTCGGCGTCACGGAGGCGACGCGGGGACCGGTGGGTATGCTCCCCGGCATGCCCGCCTCCCCCATACCCGTCGGCCGCGGTACGTCCGGTGCGCCCGGTTCGTCCGGCGACGACGCCTGTCCGGGGGCGTTGCGCCTGCACGCGGCCGATGACGGTGGGCTCGCCCGGATCCGGATACCCGGCGGGCTGCTTCCGCGGCACCGGGCGCGGGCGCTCGGCGACGCGGCGCGCGAGTTCGGGGACGGTGTCGTACGAATCACGTCGCGCGGCAACGCGGAGGTGCGCGGTGTCGACGCCAAGCGCGGCGCCGAGTTCGGGGCGGCCCTGCGAGCCGCAGGCCTGCTCCCCTCGGCCGCGCACGAACGCGTCCGCAACATCCTCGCCTCGCCGCTCTCGGGCCTCGACGACCGGAGCCCCGCCGACGTACGCGAGTGGCTCCTCGACCTCGACCAGCTGCTGTGCGCGAGCACGGTGACGCCCACGCTGAGCGGCAAGTTCCTGTTCGCCCTGGACGACGGCCGCGGCGACGTCGCCGCACTCGCACCCGACATCCTGCTGCGGGCGACGCCCGGGGGCCGCGCCGTGCTCCGCCTCGCCGCCGAACCGTACGAACTGCGCCTGGCGTACGAGGATGCGGCGCGGGCCGCGGTGGCGGCGGCGGAGGAGTTCGTCGCGGCGGCCCGGGACGATCCGGGGCGGGGCTGGCGGGTCGCCGAACTCACCCTCGTACCAGGGGAGTTGACGGAGCGTGTAGCGCGGAGGACCGGGGCCGAGGTCGCCGCGGCGCCGGAGCGGCCGGTCGCACGGCCGCCGAAACCCGGGCCGGTCCTCGACGCCGCCGGCGCCGTACGGGCGTGGTCCGTGCAGGCCCCCTTCGGTGCCGTCACACCCGACGCCTGGTCGGCGCTGCTCGACTCGGCCGACGGCGAGGTGCGGCTCACCCCGTGGCGCGGGATCGTCGTGCCCGGCGCAGACTCCGAACCGCTCGCCCGCGCGGGCTTCGTCACCGCACCGGACTCACCGTGGACGCGGGTGAGCGCCTGCGTCGGCCGACCCGGCTGCGCCAAGTCCCACGCGGACGTGCGCGCGGAGGCCGCCGCGCACCTCGCCGACATGGACTCGTACGGCGGCCTGCCCGTGTACTGGTCCGGCTGCGAGCGGCGCTGCGGGCACCCCACCGGCCCGTACGTGGACGTCGTGGCGCAGCCCGGCGGCGGCCACACCCTCACCGTTCCCTCCGTCCCCCATCACACCGAGAGCTGAGAGCAACCGTGTTCGACTACGAGAAGGACGGCGCGGCGATCTACCGCGAGTCCTTTGCCACGATCCGCGCGGAAGCCGCGGACGGACTCGCGGCGCTGCCCGCCGACCTCGCCCAGGTGGCGGTCCGCATGATCCACGCCTGCGGCCAGGTGGATCTCGTACAGGACATCGGCCACTCGACCGGCGTCGTGGCGAACGCGCGGGCCGCGCTGCGCGCCGGGGCGCCCATCCTGTGCGACGCCCACATGGTCGCCAGCGGCGTCACCCGCAAGCGGCTGCCCGCCGAGAACGAGGTGATCTGCACGCTGAGGGACCCTCAAGTACCGGACCTCGCTGCCAAGTTGGGGACCACGCGCAGTGCCGCCGCGCTCGAACTGTGGCGTGACCGGCTCGACGGCGCCGTCGTCGCGATCGGCAACGCGCCCACCGCGCTCTTCCACCTCATGGAGATGATCGCGAAGGGCGCGCCGAAGCCCGCCGCGATCATCGGCATACCCGTCGGCTTCGTCGGCGCCGCCGAGTCGAAGGACGCGCTCGCCGCGAACGAACTGGGCCTCGAACACCTCGTCGTACGAGGACGCAGGGGCGGCAGCGCCATCACCGCCGCCGCGCTGAACGCGATCGCGACCGAGGCGGAGATCATGGAGGACCGGGCATGAGCGGGAAGCTGTATGGCGTCGGGCTCGGGCCCGGTGACCCGGAGTTGATGACCGTCGCGGCCGTGAAGGTGATCGCCTCCGCCGACGTCATCGCGTACCACTGCGCGCGCCACGGGCGTTCCATCGCCCGCTCGATCGCCGCGGAGCACATCCGCGAGACCCAGATCGAGGAGCGGCTGATGTATCCGCTCACGGTCGAGACGACGGATCATCCCCGCGGATACCGGGGCGCGCTCGACGACTTCTACGAGGAGGCGGCCGCCACCCTTGCCGCGCACCTCGACGCCGGGCGCACGGTCGCCGTGCTCGCCGAGGGCGACCCGATGTTCTACGGCTCGTACCAGCACATGCACAAGCGGCTCGCCGACCGGTACGAGGCGACCGTGATCCCGGGTGTCACGTCCATCAGCGCCGCCGCCGCACGGCTCGGGCAGCCGCTGTGCGAGGACAAGGAGACGCTGACCGTCATCCCCGGCACGCTGCCGGAGGACGAGCTGTCCGCGCGGATCGCCGCCGCGGACTCCGCTGTCGTCATGAAGCTGGGGCGTACGTTCACCAAGGTGCGGGCGGCGATCGAGAGTTCGGGGCGGCTCGACGACGCGCGTTATGTCGAGCGGGCGTTCATGGACGGCGAGCGGACGGGGGCGCTGGCCGACATCGACCCGGAGTCCGTGCCGTACTTCTCCGTCGCCGTGCTGCCCTCCCGGGTCGACGCGGTGCCGGTGGCGGACCTGGACGCGGAGCTGGATCCGGCTCGGGGCGAGGTCGTGGTCGTGGGTACCGGGCCCGCGGGTGCGCCCTGGCTGACGCCGGAGTCGCGCGGCGCGCTGGCCAACGCCGACGACCTGGTCGGGTACACCACGTACCTCGCGCGTGTGCCCGGACGGCCGGGGCAGGTGCGGCACGGGTCGGACAACAAAGTCGAGTCCGAGCGTGCCGAGTTCGCCCTCGATCTGGCGCGGCGCGGGCATCGTGTCGCGGTCGTCTCCGGGGGTGACCCCGGTGTCTTCGCGATGGCGACGGCGGTGCTCGAAGTCGCCTCGGAGGAGCGGTACTCGGGGATTCCGGTGCGGGTCCTGCCGGGGGTTACGGCGGCGAACGCGGCGGCGGCGAAGGCGGGGGCGCCGCTCGGGCACGACTACGCGACGATCTCCCTTTCCGACCGGCTGAAGCCGTGGGAGGTCATCGCGGAGCGGTTGCGGACGGCTGCGGCGGCGGATCTGGTGCTGGCCCTTTACAACCCGGGGTCGCGGAGCCGGACGTGGCAGGTGGGCAAGGCGCGGGAGTTGTTGCTTGAGCTGCGGCTGCCGGATACGCCGGTGGTTCTTGCGCGGGATGTCGGCGGGGCCGAGGAGAGCGTACGGGTCGTCCGGCTCGCCGATCTTGACCCCGAGGTCGTCGACATGCGTACGTTGCTGATCGTCGGGTCGTCGCAGACCCAGGCGGTGGTCCGTGCGGACGGCCGAACGGTGACATGGACCCCGCGCCGCTATCCAGAACCCGGCACCGCGTAACGGCCACGGGGCTCCGCCCCGGACCCCGCGCCTCAATCGCCGGCGGGGCTTGAGCTATCAAGCCCCTGCGGCGATTGAGCAGCGGGGTATGGGGCAGAGCCCCAGTCTTTCAGGGCCGGGGGGCGTTGAGCCAGTGTGTGGCTTCCTCCACGGTGGTGGCGACGGGGACACCGGTCGGCACCGGGGGGCGGCGGACCACCACCACCGGGATGCCCGCCTCCCGCGCAGCGGTCAACTTCGGGGAGGTCGCGGCGCCGCCGCTGTCCTTGGTCACGAGGACGTCGATGGCGTGGTCGGAGAGGACCGCGCGTTCGCCGGACAACGTGAACGGGCCCCGGTCCAGCAGCACCTCCATCCGCGGCGGCACCGGCGCCTCAGGCGCATCCACGGACCGCACGAGGAACTCCGCGTCATCGACGTGGGCGAACGCGGCAAGCCCCATCCGCCCCGTGGTGAGGAAGACCCGCCCCGCCCCCCGCACCGCCTCGGCCGCCTCCGCCAGGGAGCCGACCTCCCGCCAGTCGTCCCCCGGACCCGGCACCCAGCCGGGCCGCCGCAGCGCGAGCAGGGGAACATGGGCGGTGGCGGCGGCCCGCGCCGCGTTGAAACTGATCGTCTCGGCGAAGGGATGGGTGGCATCGATGACCGCGGACACGGCCTGCTCGAGGATCCACTCCGCCATGCCGTCCGCCCCGCCGAACCCGCCGATCCGCACCTCACCGGCCGGCAGCCGGGGCGCCGCGACGCGGCCCGCGAGCGAGCTGGTCACGCGGACCCGCGGGTGCAGGGCCTCGGCCAGGTGCCGGGCCTCGGTCGTCCCGCCGAGAATCAACACGTGCGGCATCGGGGAACTCCATGAACGAATCGACTGAGCCGAAAGGCGGGCGCAGCGCCCAACTCAAGCACACCGGTCTGCGGCCCGGCTGGACGACCGGCGCCTGCGCGACCGCCGCGACCACGGCCGCGTACACGGCGCTGCTGACCGGCGAGTTCCCCGACCCGGTGACGATCACGCTGCCGAAGGGCCAGACACCGGCCTTCGCGCTCGCGGTGGAGTCCCGCGACGCGGAATCGGCGACGGCCGGTGTCGTCAAGGACGCCGGCGACGACCCGGACGTCACGCACGGCGCCCTCGTACGGTCCACGGTGCGGCGCCTCCCGCCCGGCTCGGGAGTGGTGTTCAAGGCGGGGCCGGGCGTCGGCACGGTCACCCGGCCCGGACTTCCGCTGCCGGTCGGCGAACCCGCCATCAACCCGGTGCCGCGCGAGATGATCCGCACGCACCTCGACCGGGTGGCAGCGGAACAGGGCGACCCCGGCAACGTAGACGTAGAGGTCACGATCTCCATCGACCACGGCGAGGAGATCGCCCGCTCGACCTGGAACCCGCGGCTCGGGATCCTCGGCGGTCTGTCGGTGCTCGGCACGACGGGGATCGTCGTGCCCTACTCGTGCTCGGCGTGGATCGACTCGATCCGGCGGGGCGTCGACGTGGCGCGCGCCGCGGGCCGTACGCATGTCGCGGGCTGCACCGGCTCGACGTCCGAGAAGACGGTCGTCCGTGAACACGCCCTGCCCGACGACGCGTTGCTCGACATGGGCGACTTCGCGGGCGCGGTCCTGAAGTACATCCGCCGCCACCCGGTCGACCGTCTGACCATCTGCGGCGGCTTCGCCAAGCTGTCGAAACTGGCGGCGGGCCATCTGGATCTGCACTCGGGCCGTTCCCAGGTCGACAAGGGTTTCCTGGCCGAACTGGCGCGCGGCGGCGGGGCGTCGGAGTCCCTCGCCCAGGAGGTCGCCGAGGCCAACACAGGACTCGCCGCCCTCCAACTGTGCACGGCGGCGGGTGTCCCGCTCGGTGACCTGGTGGCGAGGGCGGCCCGCGACGAGGCTCTCGCGGTCCTCCGCGGCGCCCCGGTGGCCGTGGACGTCATCTGCATCGACCGAGCAGGGAACGTAGTAGGCAAATCAAGCCCCTGCGGCGATTGAGCAGCGGGGCCCGGGGCAGAGCCCGGCAACCTAGGCCCGTTCCCGCCCCACGGAGTACAGGTGGCTGTCCCGGAACTGGGAGGCGCCCAACGTGCGGCCCACGATGATCACGGCGGTCCGCAGCACACCCGACGCCTTCACCTGGTCCGCGATGTCGGCGAGGGTGCCGCGCAGGACCAGTTCGTTCTCGCGGCTGGCGTAGGCGACGACCGCGGTGGGGCAGTCCGCGCCGTAGTGCGGAAGCAGTTCGGAGACGATCCGGTCCACGTAGCGCGCGCCGAGGTGCAGGACGAGGAGCGCGCCGCTCGCGCCGAGTGTCGCGAGGTCCTCGCCGGGCGGCATCGGTGTGGCCTGCTGGGCGATACGGGTCAGGATCACCGTCTGGCCGACCGTCGGCACCGTCAGTTCGCGCTTCAGCGCCGCTGCCGCCGCCGCGAACGCCGGGACTCCGGGGACCATCTCGTACGGGATGCCGAGCGCGTCCAGGCGGCGCATCTGCTCGGCCACCGCGGAGAACACGGACGGGTCGCCGGAGTGCAGGCGGGCCACGTCGTGTCCTGCCTCGTGCGCCGCCGCGAACTCCCGCTCGATGGCGTCGAGATCGAGGTTCGCCGTGTCGATCAGCTTCGCGTCCTGCGGGCATTCGGCGAGGAGTTCGGCCGGGACCAGCGAACCCGCGTACAGGCACACCTGGCAGTTCGCGAGCGTGCGCGCGCCGCGGACCGTGATCAGGTCGGCGGCGCCGGGGCCCGCCCCGATGAAGTAGACGGTCATGGCTGTCCCACCTTTAGAGTTCCGCTGTTTTCGTTACCGACCATTGCGTGACCGGCATCGCCTGCCGCCACCCCGTGAAGCCGCCGACCGGCACCGCGTGCGCGACGGACAGCTTCACCAGGTCGCCACCGTGGCGCCGGTACCAGGTGGCGAGCAGCGCCTCGGATTCGAGGGTGACGGTGTTGGCCACCAGGCGGCCGCCCGGTGCGAGCGCTGCCCAGCAGGCGTCGAGGAGGTCGGGGGCGGTGAGGCCGCCGCCGATGAACACGGCGTCGGGGGGCGGGAGTTCGGCCAGCGCCTTCGGTGCGGGGCCGGTGACGGCGGTCAGGCCCGGCACGCCGAGCCGCGCCGCGTTCCGCTCGATGCGGGCCGCGCGCTCCGGGTCCCGCTCCACGGCGTACGCGCGGCAGGACGGGTGCGTGCGCATCCACTCGATGCCGATGGAGCCCGAGCCGCCGCCGATGTCCCACAGCAGTTCGCCGGGGGCGGGGGCGAGCGCGGCGAGGGTCGCGGCGCGGACGTGGCGCTTGGTGAGCTGGCCGTCGTTCTCGTACGCGGTGTCGGGCAGGCCGGGGGCGGCGCCGAGGCGCAGGGTGTCGGGGGCGCGGCGGCAGTCGACGGCGATCACGTTCAGCGGGTCGCCGGGCGCGTGCGTCCAGGCCTCGGCCACGCCCTCGTACGACGTCTCCTCCTCGGCGCCGAGGCGTTCCAGGACGGTGAGGCGGCTCGGTCCGAAGCCGCGCTCCGTGAGCAGCTTCGCGACCTCGGCGGGGGTGGCCGCGCCGGCGGAGAGGACGAGTACGTGGCGGCCGTGGTGCAGTGCGGCGGCGAGCCGGTCGGCCGGGCGGCCCACCAGCGTGACCACCTCGGTCTCCTCCACGGGCCAGCCGAGGCGGGCGCAGGCGTAGGAGGTGGAGGACGGGTGCGGCAGCACGTGCAGTGCGTCGGGGCCGACGATTTCGGTCAGCGCCCGGCCGATGCCGTAGAACATCGGGTCGCCGCTGGCCAGGACGGCGAGGCGGTGGCCCGCGTAGCGGGCGAGGAGGGTCGGGACGGCGGGGCGCAGGGGGGTGGGCCAGGGGACGCGGTCGCCCTCGCACTCCGGGGGGAGCAGGGCGAGTTGGCGGGGCCCGCCGATGACTGCGGTCGCGGTGCGGAGGGCCTCGCGGGAGGTCTCCGGGAGGCCCGGCCAGCCGTCCGCGCCGATTCCGACGACGGTGGCCATCGGTGGGGCCGGGTTCGCGGGGGTCACTGCCAGGTACCTCGGGTCGTCAAGAGCGCCAACGTCGAAGCCGCACTCTATCGGGCGACACCAGCCCCGCCCCGACCCCGGCCCCCCGCGCCTCAATCGCCGGCGGGGCTGAAAAGACCCGGGGCTCCGCCCCGGAACCCGCGCCTCAATCGCCGCAGGGGCTTGAAAGAACCAATCGCCGCGGCGACGGGGGCGGAGCCCCAAATCAAGCCCCGCCGGCGATTGAGGCGCGGGTTCCGGGGCGGAGCCCCGAGGCGCGGGGTCCGGGGTCCGGGGCGGAGCCCCGAGGCGTGGGCGACGCGCCGCGCACACCCCCGGTCCCCCGTACCGTCGCGGCCACCGTGTTACCTCAGAGCGAATCGCATCGGCGGGAGGCAGGACGACATGGCGGGTTACGGGATGGCACGGGCGTGGGCCGTGACCGCCATGGTGGTCGGGGCCTCCGCCCTGCCCGCCACCACGCCGGAGGCGAACGCCGCGGAGGAGCCCGCACCCACCACCGTCGTCTGGCCGGTGACCGCCACCCCGCACATGACGGCGGCAGCCCTCGGCTCGGGTTCGGACGCGAAGCCCGTCTTCGACGACGACTCGCTCGCCGGCCTGTTCGCCCCCGGCGGCCGCCTGCGCGAGGTCGTCGACGCGGGCAAGGGCCGCGACGTCAGCTGGGTGCTCGACCCGGACGTGGTGATCGCCGCGCAGGAGATGTCCACCGGCTACCGCGTCGCGAAGAACGCCGCCTCCGTCTCTCCGCAGGACACCACCGAGGGCACGGGCCAGGGCGCGGCCCGCAGCTGGCTCACCGCGCTGCGGGAGGCCGTGAAGGGCCGCGAGGTCTGGCTCCTCCCGTACGCCGACACGGACCTCGCCTCGCTGGCCCACCACCCCGGCACCGACACCGAGGACCTCACGGAGGTCGTGTCCGGGCTCGCGGCCGACGCGAAGAAGCGCGTCGACCGGGCCCTCGACACCTCCGCCCGCCCGGGGCTCGGCTGGCCCGCCGACGGCGCGCTCGACTCCGACGTGACCGCGCTCGGCGCCAAGCTCGGCGTGACCCGCGTCCTCGCCTCGGGCCAGGGGCTCACGCCCGCGGACACCGCCCCCGTGACCGTGGGCAGCGGCGACGACGCGATGACGGCGCTGCCCTACGAGGCCGACGTGACGGCCGCGCTCGGCCGCGTCAAGGACCAGGCGCCCTCCCCCACTCCGACCGCGTCGGCGTCGGCGTCGGCGTCACCCAGTGACTCCGGCTCCTCCCCCGGCCCGGAGGCCTCCGCGAGCCCCGACACCGCAGGCAAGGCCACCGTCGGCCGCATCACCGCGCTCCTCAAGGCGAACACCCGCCCGGTCCTCGTACCGCCCCGCAACCTGTCGGGCACGGCGGCGGACGCGCTCGGCTCCGCCATCGACGCCGGCACCGAGGACGGCTGGCTGGACCTCCAGGACCTCCGCGCGGCCGACGACGACCCGGTGAAAGGGGCGGCCGGGTCCCCGTCCGCGTACCCCTCACGACTGCGCGCGGGCGAGCTCGGCAAGGAGCAACTGACCGACGCAGCAGGCGACTTGGACCGGCTCGCGACCCTCGGCAAGGTGCTCGCCGACCCGAAGGACACCACGGAGTCCGTGCACGCGGCGATGGCCCGCGCCCTGGGCACCGCCTGGCGGGGCGAGGAGGACACGGCGCAGCGGACGTTCCAGGACCGCACGACGGCCTTCCTGTCGACGTCGGTGACGTCACTGCGCCTGGTGCCGAAGACCACCGTCACCGTCACGTCGGGCGACGCCTCGATCCCGGTCACGGTCGACAACGCGCTGCAACAAGAGGTCTCCGGGCTCGAACTGCGCCTCACGTCCAGCGACTCCGAGCGTCTCAAGGTCAACGACGACGAGATCTCCGTGTCGGCCGAGGGCTCGGCGAGCCACACCTCCCAGATCGACGTCACCGCGAAGGCCAACGGCAAGGCGCGTCTGACGGCGCAGCTCTACACGACGAGCGACGGCAAGCCGTGGGGCGACGAGATGACCTTCGAGGTCGATGTGACGTCGGTGTCCTCCGGGTCGATCGCCGTGGTGGCGGCGGGCGTCGGGCTCATCGTCCTGGCCGCCGTGTTCCGCATGCGCCGCGTCCGCAGACGCAATGGAAACGGGAGCGGGAGCGGCCAGGGCGGGGCCACCCCAACCGGCTGATGACGAGTCCTCGTCCGCCTTTCTCACCGCCGCCCGCGCGTCAGCGCGCCCAGTCCGGCGTCCAGAACTCGTCGGCGTCGCCGCCCTTCTGACGCTCGTACCGGTCCGTCAGATACGTCAGGAGCGCCGCGAGGCCCGGGTGCCGGTTGTCGGCCCGCCACAGCAGCGACAGCGGGTAGAGCGGGGTCGGACGGCGTACGGGGATGAAGCGGAGCTCGATGTCGGCCGGGCGGGTGAGCGGCGTGCGGGTGCCCATGATGGTCGCCACGTCGTCCGCCGCCGCGACCGTCCGCAGCAGGTGGCCGCCGCCGAAGGTGCTGCCGCCGACGTCGATGGTGAGGCCGAAGGCGCGCTCCAACTCCTCGTAATACGTGGCCCATTCGCTGCCCTTGACCATGCCGGGCATCCAGATCCGGTGCCCGGCCAGCTCGGCGGGCGTGACCTCGGTCCGGTCCGCCAGGGGGTGCGCCGCGCCGGTGACGAGGATGGCCGGCTCGTCGATGACGCGGGCGCTGCGCACCTCGCGCGGCAGCCGGTCCGCGGGCACGGCGCACGTCCAGAACGCGGCGTCGACGCCCCCTTCCCGTACGGAGGCGAGCGCGGCACGCCCGCCGTGGCCGAGGGCGACGACGTCGAGCGGGAGGTGCTGGTGGGCCTGGTGGAAGTCCTGCACGACCCCGTTGGTGATCACGTTGGCGGCGAGCACGTCCACGCGCAGCGGGCGCCGGCCGCCGCGCACGGAGTCGGCGGCCCGCTCGGCGACGGCGAGCAGCTCGCGCGCGTGCGGCAGGAAGGTCTCGCCGTCGAGGGTGAGCCGCACGCCGCGCGGGGTCCGGGTGAACAGGCGCGCGCCGAGCCCCCGCTCCAGGGCGGCGACGCGCTTGGAGGCGGCCTGCTGGGTGATGCCGAGTTCGGCGGCGGCGATCTGGATCTGCCCCTCGCCGGCGACGGCGACGAAGGTGCGTACGTTCTGGAAGTCGATGGCGTCCATGGGGTGCACGCCCCTTATACAACCATTGGTTGTACAGATGTGGGTGCCAGTTGTTTGCCGCGGCGCGCCCCCGGCCGCTTGGATCGCCGGGTCACAACAGGAGACGGGAGGCGGTTCGGTGCGGCTCGGGCGGGATTTCGGGTGGCTGTGGGCCGCCTTCGCGGTGAGCACCGCCGGTTCCTGGCTCGCGCTCGACGCGTTCCAGCTGATCGCGGTCCTCGTGCTGCACAGCGGCGCCGCTCAGGTGTCGTTCCTGGCGGCGGCCGGGCTCGCGGTCGGCGCGCTGCTCGCGGTGCCGCTCGGGCCGTGGGTGGAGTTCCGGCGCAAGCGGCCGGTGCTGGTCCTCGCGGACCTGGTGCGCTGCGGCGCCCTGCTGACACTCCCCCTCGCGTATGCCCTCGACGCGCTCACCTTCGCCCAGCTCGTCCTGGTCTCGGTGGTCGTGGCCGCCGCCGACATCGTGTTCCGCGCGGCGAGCGGCGCCCACCTCAAGGCGCTCGTGCCGGACGCGGGACTCCTGACCGCCAACGCCCGCTTCGAGTCGACGCAGTGGACCGCCACGGCCGTCGGACCGCCACTCGGCGGCGCGCTCATCGGCGCCTTCGGTCCGCTGACGACGGTCCTCCTGGACGCGGTGAGCTACGTCCTGTCGGCGGTGGGCGTGCGCGCCATCCGGGCACCCGAGCCGGAGCCCGCGCGCAGCAAGAGCGGCGGCCGGTTCAGCGCCGCCGACATCGCCGAGGGCTGGCGCCACTTGTGGCGGCAACCCCGGCTGCGCGCCCTGTTCCTCAACAACAGCCTGGTGAACGCCCTGATCATGGTGGGCTCCCCGCTGATGGCGGTGCTGCTCCTCGACGATCTGGGGCTCGCCCCCTGGCAGTACGGCCTGGTCTTCGGGATCCCGTGCCTGGGCGGACTCGCCGGCTCCCGCCTCACCGGGCCGCTGGTGCGGCGGTACGGGGAGCGGCGGGTGCTCCTGGTGAGCGGTACCGCGCGGGCGTGCTGGCCGGTCGGGCTTGCGTTCGTGGGGCCGGGTGTCGCGGGGATGCTCGTGGTGGTCCTCGTGGAGTGCGGCCTCATCACGTGCAGCGCCGTCTTCGCCCCGGTCATGGCGGTCGAGCGGCTGCGGCTCACGGACGACGACCGGGTGGCGCGGGTGCTGTCCGCCTGGACCGTCACCCAGCGGGCCGTCACCGCCGCGCTGACGCTGGTATGGGGCGCCTTCGCCGCGCTGATCGGTGCGCGCGGGGCGCTCGCGCTCGCCGGAGTGCTGCTGCTGGCGACGCCCCTGCTGCTGCGCGGCCTGCGCTCCCCGGCGTGTACACCCCGCCCCGCGGCGCCCACGCTGCCAGAGTGACCACGAACAACCACCCCATATGTGCCGGATGTCCAGGACAGCCCGGTTAAGGGAGTTTTCGTGGCACACGTACACGTGATCCTCAATCAGAAGGGCGGCGTGGGAAAGTCCACGCTCGCCGTGAACCTCGCGGCCGTCACCGCCGACGTGCTCGGCGCGGGCGCCGCCGACGCCGAACGCCCGCCCGTCGTCGCCGTCTCCATCGACCCGCAGGGCTCGGCCGTGTGGTGGTCGGAGCGGGTCGGTGAGGGCCTCCCCTTCGACTTCGTACAGGCCCACGACGACCTCTCGGGGCTCGCCGCGCTGTCCCGCATCCCGTCCGCGCAGCACGTCTTCGTCGACACCCCCGGCTGGCTCGACCTCGCGGACGACGACGGCGCGGACCCCCTCGGCAAGGGCGCTGCCGCCGACGCGCTGCGCGCGGTGCTCTCCAACGCCACCGACGTCATCGTCCCCATCGAGCCCGAGCCGCTCGGCTTCCAGCCCACGCAGCGCACGGTGGAGCGGGTCGTGAAGCCGCGCGGGCTGCCCTTCCGCGTGGTCATCAACAACTGGGACCCGCGCGACGGCAAGGCCGACCTGGAGCAGACCCGCGCGTTCGTCGAGGCGCAGGACTGGCCGCTCGCGCGCACCGTCGTACGCCACTACAAGCTGCACACGCGGGCCAGCGCGGACGGCCTCGTCGTCACGCAGTACGGCGCGAACCGGGTCGCGCTCCAGGCCCGCGAGGACTTCTTCCGGCTCGCCCTGGAGGTCGGCCTCGCGGCGATCCCGGCCCCGGCGCGCAGCAAGAAGCCCCGCCAGTCCTCCAGCACCACGAAGGCCACGAAGGCCGCGAAGGCCACGAAGAAGAAGGTGAACAGCTGATGGGGCGCCGTACCGACCTGTCCTCGCTCCTGTCCTCCGAGAAGGCGGCCGCCGAGGAGCAGGACGCGGCGCCCGCCCAGCGCAGACGCCCCGAGACCAAGCCGCTCACCGTCCCGATCGGCGACCTCACCGAGAACCCGGACAACCCGCGCCACGAACTGCGCGACCTCGACGGGCTCGCCGAGACGGTGCGCGAACGCGGCGTCCTCCAGGCCCTCGGCGTCGTCTCCGCCGCCGTCTTCCTCGCCGCGCGGCCGCACCACAAGGAGGCCGTGGGCGACGCCCCGTACGTCGTCCTGCACGGCCATCGGCGGCTCGCGGCGGCCAGGATGGCGGGCCTGGACGAGGTTCCGGTCCTGGTCAGGGACGATGCGACGCGTTCCGACGAGGACGCGCTCATCGAGAACGTGCAGCGCGACGACCTCACGGAACTGGAGCAGGCCCAGGCCATCCAGGGCCTGATCACCTCCTACGGCTACTCGCAGCGTCAGGTCGCCGCCCGGATCGGCAAGACGCAGGGCTTCATCTCGCAGCGCCTGTCGCTGATGAAGCTGCGCGAGGACATCCAGGAGGCGCTCGCCGACGGCCGCGTCTCCATCGAGGACGCCCGCCGCATCGCCCGTCTCCCGAAGGACGATCAGGTGCTCCCCGGCGAGCCGGATGCCGCCGCGACCGTCCCGGCCGCCCGCAAGGAGAAGCGGGGCCGTGATTACGGCGTAATCAAGATCGACAGCCGGGGCACCCCGGACGACCTGGTCGAGGCGCTGCGTCGGCATCTGGCCCCCGCCACCCTCGACCGGATCGTCGAACTGCTGGGGCGATAGCCGCCCGTGCCGTCGATGCGGCCGCCGTGGTCGCTTACCGTGGCCCCGTGCTCGAAGTGCCGACCGTGCCGTCCACGTCCCTGACCCCGCAACCGCCCGCCGAGGCCGTCGCCCCGCTGATGCGCGGCCTGGACGTGCTGCGGCGCCTCACGGACGCGGACGGCACGCTCGCCCTCGCCGACCTCGCCCGGGCCACGGGCCTGGCCCGCTCCACGGTCGACCGGATCTGCGCGACCCTCGCCCACCTGGGCTTCGTACGCCTCGACGGGCGTGACGCCGCGCTCGCCCCGCCCCTGATGACCGTCGCCAACGCCTGCCTGGACGCGCTGCGGGTGCCGGGGCTCCTGGGCCCGCTCGCCGACCGGCTCGCGGACGAGCTCGACGAATCCGTCTCCCTCGCGGTCCCCGACGGCGACGACATCCGCTTCGTCCACCAAGTGCTGCGCAGGCGGGCCCTGTCCATCAGCTTCCGCGTGGGCGATTCCCTGCCGGGGGGCGGGTGTGCGCCGGGGTTGGTGTTCCGGGAGTCCCTCCCCCTCGCGGTCGACGACCAACTCGTGGAACCGGGCCTGGTGGCGGTGGCGGTCCCCGTGCGGGGGCCGGACGGTTCGGTGGTCTGCGCGCTGAGCGTGGTCAGCCACACGAGCCGGCACGCCGCCGGGGAGCTGGCGGGAGCGGTGCGGGGGCCGTTGGAGGCGTGCGTACGGAAGATGGAAGCGGAACTGAATTATCAAGCCCCTGCGGCGATTGAGCAGCGGGGTCCGGGGCAGAGCCCCGCGACCGGGGACCCAACCCCCGCAACGATCCAGTCCCTGGCCAGAGGCCTCCGCGTGCTCACCGCCTTCGACGCCGCCCACCCCACCCTGACGCTCACCGAAATCGCCGAAGGCACCGGCCTCGCCCGTGCAACGGCCCGCCGCGCCCTCATCACCTACGAACACCTCGGCCACGTCACCCACCAGGACCGCACCTACCGCCCCACCCCCCGCATCCTCGCCCTCGGCTGCGCCCCCCTGTCGCGCACCACGCTCCCCCGCATCGCCGCGCCGCACCTCGCGGCCCTGTCGAAGCGGCTCGGCGAATCCGTCGGCCTGTCCGTAGCGGACGGTGACACGTCCGTACGCTGCACCGCGCGGGTGACGCCGCGCCGGGTCATGAGCGTCGACATCGGCGTCGGCTCCCGGCTGCCCGTACGGGACACGGCCGCCGGGCGGCTGCTGCGCGACGGCGGCGAGCGGGCGGTGGCCGACGGGCCCGAGGCCGGACTGCGGTCGGTGGCCGTGCCGGTACGGGACCGTGCGGGCCACGTGGTGTCCGCGCTCGACGTCACCGCCCACCAGGGCCGCGGGGACGACGACACGTGGGCCGAGGCGCTGCGGGACACCGCGGCGCTGATCGCGGCGGACCTGCACGTGACATCGCGCTTCGTGAGCGTCCCCGTGCACTGAGACCCGGATCTCACCGGCGTACGGACCTTCGTCCCTACTCTTCGCGACGAATGCCCCGCATTCTCATATGTGATGAAACCCGGCAGCTCGAGCAGCTACTACCAGTCCTCGATCCGTGGCGCGGCCCCCTCGGCCTCCCGCCCCACGGGCGGCTGGCGTGCCATGGTGCTGCTCGTCTCGGTGATGGCGCTCATCATCGTCACGCTCGACGTGGCGACGCCGGCCGACTTCCGGGCGCGCGCCCTGCTCGGCCTCGTGCCGATCATGGTGGCGCTGCTCGCGCCCGTGTCCGTCACCGCCGTCGTCACCGGGCTGCTGATCTGTGTATACCTCGGACTGCAAACCGTGGCGCCGCTGCCGGCCGGCACCAGCTGGGCCGTGCTCGGGCCGCTGATGATCGGCACCGGCGGCCTGCTCGGCGTGCTGATCGCGCGCCGCAGGGAGGAGCAGCGGGCCCGCGTCCAGGCCCTCACGGACATCGCGGAGGCCACGCAGCGCGCGGTGATGCGCGGCCTGCCCGAGCGCCTCGACGACCTGCACATCGCCGACTTCTACCAGCCCGCCGCCCGCGCGGCCCGCGTCGGCGGCGACTGGTACGACTTCCAGCCCTCGCCGCACGGGGTGCGCGCGGTGCTCGGCGACGTCAGCGGCAAGGGCCTGCCCGCGGTGTCGGCCTCGGCGTGGCTGCTCGGCGCGTTCCGGGAGGCGGCGTACCACGAGGAGCGGATCGAGGAGGCGGCCCGGCGCCTGGAGATCGCCATGCAGCGCTACAGCGCCTGGACCCGGATCACCGACGACGAGGGCCTCACGGACGCGTTCTCCACCGGGCTGCTGCTGCACTTCCCGCCGGCGTCCCCCGAGTGCGTCGACATCGTCAACTTCGGGCACGAGCCGCCGCTGGTCGTCACGGCGGACGGCCGCGTGCACACCCCCGAGCTCCCTGCCGGGCTCCCTCTCGGCATGGGGACGCTGGGCGCCGAGGCGCCGCGCGTGGCACGGCTGCCCTTCGGGACCGGGGACACCCTGATCCTCTTCACCGACGGCGTGACCGAGTGCCGCGACGCGGGCGGCACCTTCTACCCCGTACGCGAGCGGCTGCCGCGCCTGCTGTCGCCGCGCGGCGCGCAGGAGTCGCCCCAGGCGCTGCTGCGCCGCCTGGCGGAGGACCTGCGCGAGCACCGGCACGGCCCGCCCAGCGACGACGCCGCGATCACCGTGATCCGCAGGACCGCACAGCGCGCGCCGTACCAGAACGAGGCGGACGCCGAGCTGTACGCGTACCGGCCGAAGGAGGCCGCGGACGAGACCGCGGGCACGGCCGTTCAGGGCGCCATGACTCAGTACGCCACCGACATGCGCTTCCTGGAGTGCGCGTCGCGCTCGATCTCGTCGACGAAGACCAGCGCATAGTCCTCGGCGCTGATCCGGCTCGCGCCGTCCGCGTCCGTCATCAGCCGGTCGCCGCCGATCCGGAACTCCTCGGTGCGCTCCCCCGGGCCGATCTCCGCGGCCGGCGAGATGTACGTCCAGTCCACGTCGTCGACCGTACGCAGAAGCGCCAGAACGTCCCGGTGCGCGAGCGCCTCGCCGCGGTACGCGTCGGGGAAGTCCGGCTGGTCCATGAGCGCCTCGCCGGGCGCGACCTCCAGGCTGCCCGCCCCGCCGACCACCACGAGCCGCGCGATCCCGGCCCCGCGCACCCCGGCGACCAGCGCCTCATTGAGTGCCAGGAACGGCAGAACCGGGTCCGATCCGTCGCGGGGCGGCGCGAGGGCGGAGGCCACGGCGTCGTGCCCGCCCGCGAGTTCCGTCAGCCGCTGCACGTCGGAGACGTCCGCGGCGACGGCCGTGACACCGGGGACGGGCACGTCGCCCGAGCGGCTGACGGCGGTCACACTGTGGCCGCGGCCCAGGGCCTCGGCGGCGATGCGGCTGCCGACCATGCCGGTGGCGCCCAGGAGCAGGATGTTCATGCGCTCAGCGAAACACGGTGCGCCACCGCGCGCATGTTGCGAAGGGCGTGCCACAAGAGGTCAATGGAGAGCGAAGGACGCGAGACTCGGGACATCCGAGGGCGCGTCCGAGGGGGCCTGGCAGAAAGGAGCCAGTCATGGCTCAGCATGCGGCACCCGCACCGCGACGCAGCACAGGTGGCGCGGCGCTCTCCCCGACGAGCGCGGCCGTCGTCGTCCCCGTCGTGACCGGCATCGTGTACGGCTTCTGGGCGGCGAGCATCGACCGCTTCGGCGGTGAGGTCACCGGAGCCAACATCGCGCTCGGCTTCGTCACGGGCATCATCGTGGCGGCGCTCTGCTTCGGCATCCACCACTGGTCCAAGCAGCTGGCGGGCCGGCACTTCCTGGCGCGGGCCTCGGCCTGGGGCGCGTTCACCGGCATCGCGATCGGTTTCCTGCACAGCCTCTCGGACCCGGCGATCCTGTGGTCGATCATGCTCGGCCTGGTGATCGGGGCGTCCACGTTCGTGGGCACGTACTACCGGTACTACTCGGCGAGCGAGTACGCGCCCGTATAGCCTTATAGAACGTACGTTCTAGTGCCGTCCGTTCTAGTACCAGACGCCGAACTCCCGGGTCTCGGTCTCCCGGTAGTACCACCCGCTCGGGCCGTGGTCACGATCGTGCCGCGGCCCGTCGGACGGCGCCTTGGACGTGCAGCTCGGCACGCCGCGGCCACCGGTGTCGACATACGCGGCGCTGGCCCAGCCGCGGGCGCCCGTGAACCAGTACCAGGTCGAGGTGGAGTGCACGGACGAGCCGTCCGTGGCGCACTCGATGCGGTCCTGGCTGCCCGGCGCGAGCCGGTACACGACGGATGCCGAGGTGCTCGGACCCGAGCGCAGGTTGAGGTCGGACGGGGAGACGACCGTCCCCCAGACGACGTCCCCGCTGTTCGCACCGGCCGGTGCCGCGGCTGTCACGGCGAGCAGTCCGCCCGCCAAGAGCCCGGCGGCAGCAAGGGCCGGGGTGGTTCGGCGCATGGTTCGGCGCATGATCGGCCTCCTAGGGTGAACCCTGGATCCCCACGATCTCCACGCCCCCACGTCCAGGAAACACCCGTTCGGCCCAGTGCTCCACCGGAGCGCTCGCGCCCCGCGCGGCTTGGGCCTTGCCTGGCAGACGTGACCCGAAAAGCGCCCGCGAAGGCAGTCCTCTCCTCGGTGCTGCTCGTCATCGCCTGCCTCCTCGTCCCGCTGGGCACCCTCTCCACCTGGGCGAAGTACGAGATCGGCGACAGCGACCGGTACGTGTCCGCGATGGCGCCGCTGGCCGGCGACACGGACGTGCGGGGCGCCGTCGCCGACGCGGTGACCACCGGGGCCATGAAGAACCTCGACGTGGGCGCGCTCCATTCGGTCGTCGAGGACTACCTCCACGACGCGGTCGTCTCGTTCACGGACACCGACGCCTTCCGCGGCGCCTGGAACACCGCGAACCGGGCCGCCCACGACGCCGTGCAGCAGGCCCTCGACGAGGGCACCACGGGGCCCGTCACGCTCGACCTGGCCCCCGTCACCCGGCAGGTCAAGCAGCAGCTGGAGGCGGACGGGGTGCCGTTCGCCGAGCGGATCCCGGTCGCCCACACCGAGGTCACCCTGCTGCCGGCCGGCGACCTGGCCGGGCTGCGGAAGGGCTTCCACGCGTTCCAACTCGCGGGCCTGTGGCTGCCGTTGGCCGCCGTGGTGTGCGCCGTCGCGGGCCTCGCGCTCGCCGCGCGCCGCCGCCGCGCGCTCGCCTGGACGGCCCTCGGCGTCGCCCTGGGCGCGGCGGCGCTGCTCGCCGCGCTGCCGCTCGCCCGCGCGCTGACGCTCTCCGACATCTCCGGCGCCGCGAACAAGGCGGCGACCGCCTCGGTCTACGACGCCCTGACATCGCCCATGCGGACCGCTTCGTGGGTGCTCGTCGCGGTGGGCGCGGTGGTGGCGCTCGCGGTGTGGCTCGGCGGGCGCCCGTTCAGCCGCGTACGCGATGCCGCCTCGCTACCCCGGCGCGAGCGCTCCGGTGGCAGTCCCCCGGACCATCAAACCGGCCTGACGGTGCACCACCCCGGCTAGCCTGGAGCACTCCGAACGGGTGGACACGGGGGCCGGGCCTTGGACCAGCGGCAGCAGCACATCACGGACGAGGCGCCCGGCGCCCCGCGGTACGAGACGCGGGACGCCGGGCGCCGCCGCGTCAACAGGACGGGAGCGTGGGCGGCGGCGCTGCTGTTCGTGGGGGTCAGCGCGGTGGTCGGCTTCCGGGCCGCCGGCCGTGACGGGCCCACACCCGTACCCCAACTCCTCGCGTTCCTCCCCTGGTTGCTCGCCCCCACGGCCGCCGCCCTGCTCCTCGCACTGCTGTCCCGCTGGCGTACGGGCATGGTCTGGGGCCTCGTCGTACTCGGCGCGCTCGCCTGGTACATGGAGCCGTACGGGACGGACGGCGAGCCGGACGGCGCCCCCGTCTCCGGCGTCCGGGTGCTCGCGTCCAACGTCCAGTTCAGCCACGGCACGAACGCGCTGATCGACACGGTCGCCCGGCACCGCCCCGACATCGTGTTCGTCGAGGAGTGCGGCCGCCCCTGCCGGGACGCGCTGGACCGGGAGTCGCTGCGGGCCCGCTACCCGCACCGGCGGGCCGTGGCGGCGGACGGCTCGGAGGGGTCGATGATCCTGAGTACGTTCCCGCTGAAGGCGGCGCCGACGGTGGCCGGGACGATGGGCATGCCGGCCGCCGTCGCGGACGTACGGGGGCACGCGGTGCGCCTCCAACTCGCCCATCCCATGCCGCCGTTGCCCGACCAGGTCGGCGTGTGGGAGACCGAACTCGGCCGCCTCGCGGACGCGGCACGGGCCGGCGAAGGGCCCGGGATCGTGGCGGGGGACTTCAACGCGACGCAGGACCACGCCGCGTTCCGCCGGCTCCTCGACGCGGGGGCGCTGCGCGACGCGGCCCGCCTCACCGGCCACGCCCGCACCCCGAGCTGGCCGTCGAAGGCGCCGGGACCGCTGGGCACGCAGATCGACCACGTACTGGTCACCGACGACTTCTCGGCGGACACGTCCCGCTTCATCGACCTCGCGGACACGGACCACCGGGCGCTCCTGGTGGACCTGACGCTGCACGGCTGAGCGCGCACCGCGGAACGCACCTGGCCGCCGCCCGTGGGGAGACGGGCGGCGGCCGGGTGTGTGCGGGAGGCGGCGGCCCGCTGCGGTCGGCTCGCAGGTGGGGGGGCCGGGCCGCGCGCCTCGCCCGTGGGACCGCCTAGCGCAGCGCGGCCTCCGCCTTGTGCAGGGCCTTCGCGAACCCGTTGGCCCACAGGGATTCCACCTGGGCCTTCTCGTTCGCGTCCGGGTTCGGGTTGGTGCACGAGGGGCCGGGTCCGCCGCCCGACATCAGCTCGCTGCACGGCCCTTCGTAGTGGTCGGGGAGGCCGAGGACATGGCCCGTCTCGTGCGTGGTCACGCGCGTGGAGTCGTACTCCTGGTTCTGCGCGTAGTCCAGGAAGACGTACCCGCTGCCGTGCCCGTCCGTCGACGCGTACGAGCCGCGCGAGTCGTCCCCCTCGCGGTACGAGAAGTCGCCCCCGCCGGACGAGGCCTGGAGCTTCACGTTCGACACCGACGAGTTCCAGATCGACGCGCTGCTGGCTATCTGCTGCTGGAACGTGGGGGCTTGTGAGGCGTCGTACGAGATGGTGACGGACTCGGCGCCGGGATTGGCGGCCCGCTTCTCGGCGACGGACTTCATGACGGCCTGGAAGAAGGCCTTGTTGGCTGCGGCCTCCTCGGCGGAACCGGCGTAGCGTGCGACCCGCTCGGTGGACCCGGAGGCGGAGGCGGACGCGGGGGCCGCGGCGAGGGCGGCGACGGTGAGCCCGGCGCCGAGGGCGCAGGCGAGCAGACGAACAGATGTGGGGGGTGTCATGTTCATGCATGAGATTCTGGGGCGGACGGGACGCACGAGGTAGATGCCACTGCGCGATAACTCCGCGTTATCCCCACACAGTTGACTCCGGTGAGTCTGGTGCGGCGTACGGTACCGGCCTACGCTCAACGCCCATGGAGCTGGAAGTGCGGCACCTGCGCGTCCTGTGTGCGATCGAGGACACCGGCAGCCTGCACAAGGCGGCCCGCCACCTCGGCATGACCCAGCCCGCCCTCAGCACCCAGCTGCGCCGCATCGAGGACCACCTCGGCGGCCGCCTGTTCACCCGCGAACGCACCGGCTGCCGCGCGACCCCGCTCGGCCGCACCCTGCTCACGCGCGCCCGCCCCCTGGTGGACGACCTGCGCGCGCTGGTCGACGAGACGCGCGCGATGGCCCAGGAGGCGGCCGGCGACCGCCTGCGCATCGGCTCCACGGCCAGCCGCGCGATACCGGGCTGGCTGCGCCGCCTGCGCGCGAGTTCGCCGCACGAACCGTCGCTGCGCATGGACGTCTCGGCGCACGCGCTGCTCCGCCTGGTGGCCGAGGGCGGCCTCGACGTGGCGTTCGTCCACGAGGTGGAAGGCAGTCCGCTGCGCATACCGGAGCCCCTGACCTGCAAGGTTCTGGTAGCCCGCGAACCGCAGTACGTCTCCCTGCCGGCGGACCATCCGGCGGCCGGCAGACCGGTCGTGCGCCTGACGGACCTGGCGGAGGACCGGTGGATGATCGACCCGACGGTGGACGGCGAATGGGACGGCCTGCTCAGGGCGTTCCGCTCGGCGGGCCTCAACCCCCGTGTCCTGCACGGTGATTACCTGACCGCGTCCAACCTCGTCGCGACGGGTGAAGTGGTGACGCTCTGCCAGCCGACGTCCCTGGCCCGCCCCGACATGGCGATCCGCCCCCTGGAGGGCGACCCGGTGGCCGTACGCCTCCTCCTCGCGGCCCGCTCCGCGCCCGTCCTGGACGCGGTGCTGCCGGCCCTGCGGGAGGCCTATTGGGAGTCGGCACACCAGTCACCGGCGTATCGGACACGTCTTACGGAGTCGGGCGTGATCGAGTGAATCCATACAGAAAGGGCGGCAGTTGTCCGCTCGGTCGAACGGCCCGACCCTGCCCAAGATCACGGCCCGCGGCGGCTAACCTTACGTGTCCGTCCTGGCCAGGGGTTCCAGGGACTTCGGGGACAACTCATGCGGAAGGTTGCGCACATGGGCATTCTGGATCGGCTGCGGAACGCGTTCGGGCGTTCGGGCAAAAAAGACCAACCCGCTGCCGCTACCGACCAGGCGCCAACGGTTCCCGCCCCTTCCAAGGGCGAGGCCGACGACCTGGTCTCGGCAGCTTTCGACAACATCTCGGTCCCCAAGCCGTCCGCCCCGGTGGGCGGCGACCGCGTGCCGCCGGAGCCGGCGGAGGAGCGGTCTGCGGCCGCGACGGAGGCCGAGACCGCGGCGCCGACTCCGGCTGAGCCCAAGCCGGAGGCCGAGGCGCCGGCGAAGGCCGAGGCCGAGGCCGATGCTGCGGCGGAAGCTGCGGCAGCGAAGGCCGAGCCGAAGGCGGAAGCTGCGCCGGCGGCGAAGGCCGAGGCTGCGGCGGCGGCCAAGAAGAAGGCAGAGGCGGAAGCTGCGGCACCGGCCGAGCCCAAGGCTGCCGCTCCGTCCTCTGCCCCGGCGGAGCCCACGATCGAGACCGAGGCCGAGCCTGCCGCTCCCGCCGCGGAGACGGCCGAGGCAGAGGCCACGGCTTCAGCGCCGGCCGAGGCGAAGACCGACGCCGAGGCCTCCACTCCGGTCGAGACCGAGACCAAGGACGACGCCGCAGACCCGGCTCCCGACCCCGCCGCGGCCAAGGCCCAGGACGACCCCGAGCTCCCGACTCCCGCCCCCGCTGTGGCCGGGCCCCAGGACGACCCCGAGCTCCCGACTCCCGCCCCCGCTGTGGCCGGGCCCCAGGACGACCCCGAGCTCCCGACTCCCGCCGCGGCCAAGGCCCAGGCGCAGGCCCCGGCCGACCCCGCAGACCCGGCTCCCGCCCCCGCTGTGGGCAGGCGTCCCGCAGGGCGGGACGGGTGGGCACAGCCCCCGGCGCAGGCCGAAGAGGGCAAGGGGGCCGACCCCGCCACGGCGGAGGAGCCCGTCACGGCGGAGGAGCCCGCTCCGGCGCAGGCCGACAAGACCAAGAAGGTCGACCCCGTCGCGGCAAAGACCCCGGCGCAGGCCGACAAGGACGGGAAGCCCGCCCACACCCCCGCCAAGGTAAAGACCCGCGCACCCGGCCTCGCCGCCGCCCACAAGGCCGCCGGCGCCGAACTCCGCAAGCGGAACCTCACCGGCACCCGCGCCACGGTCTACCTCGTCCTGGACCGCTCCGGCTCCATGCGCTCGTACTACAAGAACGGCTCCACCACCGCCCTCGCCGAACAGGCCATCGCCCTCGCCGCTCACCTCGACGACCGCGAGACCCCCACCGTCCACACGGTGATCTTCTCGACGGACATC
Organism: Streptomyces sp. NPDC002754; assembly: GCF_053592315.1. NCBI lineage: Bacteria > Bacillati > Actinomycetota > Actinomycetes > Kitasatosporales > Streptomycetaceae > Streptomyces > Streptomyces sp. NPDC002754. Next base: position 91,114 of record NZ_JBSFVM010000002.1, on the reverse strand, counting down.
GACGCCGCCGGCGACCTCACCCTGGACGCGTACGAGGGCAGGATCGACGCGTGGCACGCGGAGGCCGGCCGGATGGGCCGCACCAGCTACCACCGCGCGATCGAGGAGATCGTCGCGCACCACGAGAAGTCGGACGACCCCACCGCCCCGGCCCTGGTGATCTTCCAGACGGACGGCCCCCCGGACGTCCAGCGCCCGGCGAACGAGGCGCTCGCCAAGGCCGCCGCCCACCCCCTCTTCTTCCAGTTCGTCACCTTCGGCGAGCCGGACTCGAAGAACTTCGACTACCTCCGCAAGCTGAAGGCGGAGAACACCGCGGTCTTCCACGCGGGCGAGACCCCGCTGGAACTCACGGACGCGGAGCTCTACAAGGGCCTCCTGGAGGCCTGGCGCCCGTAACCCCGCCCCGTAACCCCGCTCAACAGGGCCCCGATACCCCATGGCCGTCCGCGCAGTAAACACCGCGCGGGCGGCCGCCCCATGTCGGCTACGATTTCTAGATTCCGCTCACACCAATTCCATCCACGTCACAACCCGGGAGCAGCCCCCGATGGCTCGACACCTCATCACCAGCGCCCTTCCGTACATCAACGGGATCAAGCACCTGGGCAACATGGTGGGGTCCATGCTCCCGGCGGATGTGTACTCCCGTTACCTGCGCAAGCGCGGCCACGACGTGCTGTACATCTGCGCGACGGACGAGCACGGCACCCCCGCCGAGCTGGCGGCCAAGGAGCGCGGCATCCCGGTCGCCGAGTTCTGCGCGCAGGCGCACGACGCGCAGAAGGCGGTCTACGACGGGTTCGGCCTCGCGTTCGACCACTTCGGCCGCAGCTCATCGGAGCAGAACGCGGAGATCACCCAGCACTTCGCCCGCAAGCTGAACGAGAACGGGTTCATCGAAGAACGCGAGATCCGCCAGGTCTACAGCCCGGCGGACGGCCGCTTCCTCCCGGACCGCTACGTCGAGGGCACGTGCCCGCACTGCGGCTACGACAAGGCCCGCGGTGACCAGTGCGAGAACTGCACGCGCGTGCTCGACCCCACCGACCTCATCGAGCCGCGCTCCGCGATCTCCGGCTCCACGGAGCTGGAGGTCCGCGAGACCAAGCACCTCTTCCTGCTCCAGTCGAAGCTCCAGGTCGAGGTCGAGGCGTGGATCGACGAGGTCGCGGGCGAGTGGCCGCAGCTCGCCTCCTCCATCGCCCGCAAGTGGCTGACCGAGGGGCTCAACGACCGCTCGATCACCCGCGACCTGGACTGGGGCGTCCCCGTCCCGGCGGACACGTGGCCGGAGCTGGCGGCCGACGGCAAGGTCTTCTACGTATGGTTCGACGCCCCGATCGAGTACATCGGCGCGACGAAGGAGTGGGCGGACCAGGCTCCCGACGGTGAGACGCGCGACTGGAAGTCGTGGTGGTACGAGCCCGCCGGCGCCTCCGACGTCCGGTACACGGAGTTCATGGCGAAGGACAACGTCCCGTTCCACAGCGTCATGTTCCCGGCCACGGAGATGGGCATCCGTGAGCCGTGGAAGAAGGTCGACTACCTGAAGGCCTTCAACTGGCTGACGTACTACGGCGGCAAGTTCTCCACGTCGCAGAAGCGCGGCGTCTTCACCGACCAGGCCCTGGAGATCCTCCCGGCCGACTACTGGCGCTACTTCCTCATCGCGAACGCGCCCGAGTCGGACGACTCCTCGTTCACCTGGGAGCACTTCACGGCGACGGTGAACAAGGACCTGGCCGACACCCTCGGCAACTTCGTCAACCGCGTGCTGTCCTTCTCCCGCAAGCGCTTCGGCGACGACGTCCCCGCGGGCGGCGAGCCGGGCGAGGCGGAGGCCAGGCTCGGCCAGGAGATCTCCACCCTCCTCGCCGAGTACGAGACCCAGATGGAGGCCCTCCAGTTCCGCAAGGCCGCGGCGGCGCTGCGCGCCCTGTGGTCGGCGGGCAACTCCTACCTGGAGGAGAAGGCGCCCTGGCTGGAGATCAAGACCGACAAGGATGCGGCGGCGCTGACCCTCCGTACGGCGATGAACCTCATCCGCCTCTACGCGGTGGTCTCCGAGCCCTTCATCCCGGCGTCGGCCGCCGCCATGCGCGCCGCGTTCGACCTCCCCGGCGACGACGCCGACTGGGTCACCGCCGAGGAGGCCACGGCGCTGACCACGGTCCCGGCCGGCACCCCGTTCACCGTCCCCCCGGTCCTCTTCGCCAAGATCACCGACGAGGACCTGGCCTCCCACAAGGAGCGCTTCGGCGGCGAACCGGCCGCGTGAACGGCTTCGGGATCACGCGTCCCGCCGCCGCAGCGCCACCCACCCGATGACCAGCGCCCCGCCCGCGTAGGCGGCGAGGACGGCGATGCCCGTCCAGGGGGCGAGCGGAGCCGTACCGGTTCCGTTCGTCGTCTGGACGGCGAGGCCCGCCGTCATCGGGGAGTACTTCTGGACCCGGTGCAGCACGTGCTCCGGCATCTGGATGATCAGCGTGGCGAGGTAGGGCCCGTACAGCAGCGCCATCACCGCCCCGACGGCCGCCGCCGCGTGCCGCACCACCAGCGCCGCCCCCACCGCGAGCAGCGCGACCAGCAGCAGGTAGACGACCGTGCCGAGCGCCGCCCGCCACAACGTGGGGGAGGACAGCGGGAGTTGGGGGAAGCCAGATCGTCCCGACAGGACCGTGCGGCCCGCCGCCAGGGAGCCGAGGGCGGCAGGGAGCGCGGCGGCCAGGACCGCCGCCACCGTCACCGCCGCCTTCGCCAGGAACACCGTGGTGCGCCGCGGGTTCGCCGCGAGGGTCGTGCGGATCATGCGCGGGTACTCGCAGGAGACCACGGCGATCGCGACGAGCGCGGCCGCCGTCTGCGCCAGGTAGACCCCGGACAGGGACAGCGCGGTCGGCGCGAGGACGCCCGACTGGCCCTTCCCCGCGCTCGCCGCGATCAGCGCGGTGAAGGCGACCATCGCCCCGGTCAGGGACACCACCGTCCACAACTGCCCTGGAACGGTGCGGAGTTTGGTCCACTCCCCGCGCACCGCACGCCCCGCTCCGACGGCCGTCATACGTCCCGCCCGGTCAGCCGCCACCGCGCCGCCCCCAGCACCACGGCCACGTACAGGCAGAGCACCCCGAAGCCCACCCACGGTGTGACGACGGTGTCGAGGAGCCGGCGGGTCTGCTGGACCGCGAGGCCCGCCGTGGGCGTGGCCCGGCCGACGAAGTCGCTGAACCCGATGGACGTGGACTGCGCGACGATCGGCAGCACCACGAACGTGACGATCATCAGGACCACGGCAGGCACGGCCCGCCGCAGCAGCGCCCCGACCCCCAGGCTCAGCACGGCGGCCAGTGCGAGGAACGCCGCGCTGCCGACGATCGCCCGGATCGTGGCCGGGTCGGTGAGGGAGAGATCCGGGAAGAGCGGCGGGGCGAAGCCGTTGTCGCGCAGGGCGGGGCGGGCGACGAGGAACTCCGCCACGCTCGCGACCAGGCCCACAACGAACACCGTCGCGCCGAGGACGAGCGCCTTCGCGGCGAGCACCCGGCCGCGCCGCGGACTCGCGGTGAACGTGGTGCGCAGGGTCCCGGTCTTGTACTCGGACGTGATGAACAGGACGCCGAGCGCGATCACCGCGATCGTCGCGATCTGGATGCCGTCGTCGAGGGCCATCTTGACCACGTCGGGCTGTCCGCCGAGCTGTCCGACGCCGCCCATGCCGAGTCCGCCCAGGTCACCGCTGCCGGTGACGGTGAAGGTGCCGTCGTGTGCGCGGAACGGCTTCGGGTCGGCGACGGGGTCGGCCATCTCCCCCTCCTTCACGGTCTGCGCGATGTCCGCCTGCCGCCAGCCGCCGGTACCGGTCGGTGCGGGGAAGGCGACGTGATCGAAGACGGCCCTGCCGAGGGTGGCCTCGGGGTGCATGCGCAGCTCGCCGGGGCCGGTGCGCTCCTCCTTGCCGTCCATGGGCGACGTGACGAAGAGGCCCGCCTCGGCCGTCCGGGGCAGCCCGGCGACAGTGAGCGTGCCGACCTTGTGCCAGGCCCGGCCGTCGGCGGACTCGTAGCCGGTGACCTTGTCCCCGGCCCGTACGAGCCGCAGCCAACGCGGGGCGTCCGCGCCGCCGGAGCCGGTCAGTTCGTGCTTCCCGTCGGTCATCATCCGCACGCCGTGCTCCGGCGTCACCATCAGGGCGGCGTACGAGGATCCGCTCGCGGTGCCGTCCTTCAGGAGCAGTCCCGCCTTCGCCCAGCCGGCACTGTTCTCCTGCGCGGCGACGCGCACCGTGAAGGTGCCGTCGCCCGCGGCCGTGCGGTGCACGAAGGACAAGGAGTCGTACTGCTTCGGGCCGCCGTAGCCGAACTGGCTGCCGCTCGCCGACGCGACGGTCAGCAGCAGGCTGAGGGCGAGCATCGCGATCAGCGCGAGGGGGGTGCTGCGGACGCTGCGCAGCTTGGTCCACTCGGCGCGCACGGCACGCACCATCGGCGACTTCACGACGCCTCCTGTGTAGTGAACTCCGTTGCCGTGCCGGTGAGTTCCATGTACGCCTCCTCCAACGTGGCGCGGTGCCGGGACAGTTCGGAGAACGCGATGTTGTGCGCGCCGAGCCGGGCGACGACCTCCTCGGCGGCCAGACCGGTGACGGTGAGCGAGTCGGGCCCGGTCACCGCGACGGTGGCGTCGCCGCCCGCGAGGACCGCCAGGGCCTCGGCGCGCCGCCCGGTCCGCAGGGCGACACGTTCGCCGGACGCCTCGTCGAGCAGCGCGTCGACGTCGGTGTCGGCGAGCAGCCGCCCCCTGCCGATCACGATGACGTGGTCCGCGGTGTCCTGCAGCTCGCTCATCAGGTGCGAGGAGACGAGGACCGTACGCCCTTCCGCTGCAAGGGACTTGAGGAAGCGCCTGATCCACTGGATGCCCTCGGGGTCGAGCCCGTTGACCGGCTCGTCGAGGATCAGCACGGGGGGATCACCGAGCAGCGCGGCCGCGATGCCGAGCCGCTGGCGCATCCCGAGGGAGAAGCCGCCCGCGCGTTTCTTCGCGGCGGAGGCGAGGCCGACCTGGTCGAGGACGAGGTCGACGCGGCGGCTCGGCAGCCCGTTGTAGTGAGCGAGCCACAGCAGATGGTCGCGGGCCCGGCGGCCCGGGTGCAGCGCCTCGCAGTCGAGCAGGGCGCCGACGGTGGACAGCGGGTCGGCGAGCCGCGTGTAGTCCTGCCCGCCGATGAGCGCGGTCCCACTGTCGGGCCGGTCGAGCCCGAGCATCATCCGCAGCGTCGTCGACTTCCCGGCACCGTTGGGCCCGACGAACCCGGTCACCCGCCCTGCCTCGACGGTGAAACCGAGCCCGTCCACGGCCGTGGTGGCCCCGTACCGCTTGCACAGCCCGCGAACCTCGATCGTCATATCGGTCATGCCAGTTGACGTTAGGGACCGGGCGGCGCAACGGCGTCCCGCCCGGCGGTGGTCTCCCGAGGGGCCCGCTCCCCCCGCAGGGGGACGCCCACCGCGCCCCGGCCCGCCGATAATGACCGGCATGACGGGGACCTGGACCACGGCACGGGCCTGGGCCCAGCGCGCGGCGGGCGCACGTGACCTGCCGCTGCTCGCGGCCGTGGTCCTGGCCGTGTCGGCCCTCGCCGAGGTCACCGGGCGGGGCCACGACCCGGAGCCCGAACTGCCCGGCCTGCTCGCCCTGGCGCTGGGCGCGACCGTCCCCCTCGCCTTCGTCCGGCCCCAGCTCCTGCTCACCGCCACGGCGCTCACCGCGGCCACGCTGCTCGCCCCTCTCACGTACGGGCAGACGCTGTACGCGGGCCTCCCGGCGCTCGCCGCCGCCCTGTACCTGGTGGGGCGGCGCGGTTCTGGCCGCACCGCCGTCCTGTTCGCCGTGCCCTTCACCGCGTACGCGCTCACGGACGACAGCGGCCCCTACGGCGTCGTCCTGCTCGCGGGCGCGGCGGCGGCGCTCACCGCGGGCGGTGCCCGGCGTTCGAAGGCCGAGGCGGCCCGCCGTTCCGCCGCCGACTGGGCGTACGCGGACACGGCCCTCGCCCATGCGGCGCTCGGCGAACGGGCCCGGATCGCAAGGGAGTTGCACGACATCGTGGCACACCACATCTCGACGATCTCGGTGCAGGCGGAGACGGCCAGATACACCACTCCCGGCCTGCCGCCGGAGGGCGCCGAGCGGCTCCTGGCGATCGGCGACACGGCCCGCCTCGCCCTCACCGAGATGCGCCGGCTGCTCGGCGTCCTGCGCGAGGACGCCCCCGCCGAACCCGCCGCGGCCGCGCCCCGCTCGCCGCAGCCGGGCCTCGACCAGCTCGTCACCCTCGTCGACGAGGCCCGCGCGGCGACCGGCACCGCCGTCCGCCTCATCGTCCGCGGCCGGGTGACCGCCCTCGACCCCGGCCTGGAACTCACGGCGTACCGCATCGTCCAGGAAGCCCTGACCAATGCCCGCCGGCACGCGCCCGGAGTCGCCGTGGACGTGGAACTGCACTACAGGGAGGACCAGTTGGCGATACGCGTACGGGACTGCGGCCCTGGCACGGGCCCCGGCGAGCCGGGCCACGGGCTGCTCGGCATGCGCGAACGCACCGCGATGGCGGGCGGCACCCTGCACGCGGGACCCGCCCCGGCCGGCGGCTTCCTCGTGGAGGCGTCCCTGCCGGTGGGGGGCCCGGCCCGGTGAGCGCCATCCGCATCGTCGTCGCCGACGACCAGGACGTCGTCCGGGCGGGCTTCGGCGCGCTCCTCGACAGCCAGGGCGACTTCACCGTGGTCGGCAGCGCGCCCGGCGGCGCCGACGCCGTCCGTGTCTGCCGCGAGACCCGCCCCGACCTCGCCCTGATGGACGTCCGCATGCCCGGCATGGACGGCATCGAGGCGACCCGCCGCATCACCCGCGACCTGCCCGCGACCCGCGTCGTGATGCTGACGACCTTCGACCTCGACGAGTACGTGTACGACGCGCTCGCCGCCGGCGCCAGCGGCTTCCTGCTCAAGGACATGCAGGCCGAGCGGCTCTTCGAGGCGGTGCGCGTGGTGGCCGCGGGCGAGGCGCTGCTCGCACCGACGGTCACCCGGCGGCTGATCGCCGAGTTCGCCCGCCTTCGCCCCCGGGCGTCGCCCCAACAGGCCCTCGCCATCGACGCGTTGACCCCGCGCGAGCGCGAGGTGCTGCGGCTGATCGCGGAGGGCCTGTCCAATCAGGAGATCTCGGCCCGCCTCGTCGTCGGCGGCGAGACCGTGAAGACCCACGTCAGCCGGATCCTCGCCAAGCTGGGCGTCCGCGACCGGGCGCAGGCGGTGGTGGCGGCGTACGAGTCGGGGCTCGTGGTGCCGCGCTCGGGCTGAGCCCCTGATCACCCCGTGAACGGGTGAGGGCCCGGGGTCGGTGACCCCGGGCCCTCAACTCAAGCGTGCGTCGGTTACTTCTTCTCGACCGGCTTGCGCAGCTGGATGTTGAGTTCGCGCAGGCGCGACTCGTCCAGCTCGGAGGGCGCGCCCATCATCAGGTCCTGCGCGTTGCCGTTCAGCGGGAACGAGATGGTCTCCCGGATGTTCGGCTCGTCGGCGAGGAGCATGACGATGCGGTCGACGCCCGGGGCGATCCCGCCGTGCGGCGGGGCGCCGAAGCGGAACGCGCGGAGCATGCCCGCGAACTCGGCCTCGACGGTCTCCGCGTCGTAGCCGGCGATCTCGAAGGCCTTGATCATGATGTCGGGCTCGTGGTTCCGGATCGCGCCGGAGGACAGCTCCGTGCCGTTGCAGACGATGTCGTACTGCCAGGCCAGGATGGACAGCGGGTCCTTCTCCTCCAGGTCCTGCATGCCGCCCTGGGGCATGGAGAACGGGTTGTGGGAGAAGTCGATCTTCCCGGTCTCCTCGTCCTTCTCGTACATCGGGAAGTCGACGATCCAGCAGAACCGGAAGACGCCCTCCTCGAAGTGGCCCGCGCGCTTGGCGGCCTCGACGCGGACCGCGCCCATGATCTTCGAAACCTCGTCGTACTCGCCCGCACCGAAGAACACGGCGTGGCCGGCCTTGAGGCCGAGGCGCTCGGTGAGGACCTTGACGTTCTCCTCGGTGAGGAACTTGGCGATCGGGCCCGCGAACGCGCCGTCCTCGCCGACGCGGATCCAGGCCAGGCCCTTCGCGCCCTGCTCGACCGCGTAGTCACCGAGGCCGTCGAAGAACTTGCGGGACTGCGATGCGGTGTCCGGGACGGGCAGCGCGCGCACGTGCTTGCCGGCGAAGGCCTTGAACTCCGAGCCGTCGAACACGTCGGTGATGTCGACGAGTTCGAGCTTGGCGCGCAGGTCCGGCTTGTCGTTGCCGTACTTCAGCATCGACTCGCGGAACGGGATGCGCGGGAACGGGGAGGTGACCTCGCGGCCGCCGCCGAACTCCGTGAAGATCTCCGTCATGAGCTTCTCGATCGGGCGGAAGACGTCTTCCTGCTCGACGAAGCTCATCTCGATGTCGAGCTGGTAGAACTCGCCCGGCGAGCGGTCCGCGCGCGCGTCCTCGTCGCGGAAGCAGGGCGCGATCTGGAAGTAGCGGTCGAAGCCCGAGATCATCAGCAGCTGCTTGAACTGCTGCGGGGCCTGCGGCAGCGCGTAGAACTTGCCGGGGTTCAGGCGGGACGGGACGACGAAGTCGCGGGCGCCCTCGGGAGACGTCGCGGCGAGGATCGGCGTCGCCATCTCGTTGAAGCCGAGGTTGACCATCTTCGAGCGGATCGAGGCGATGACCTCGCTGCGCAGCATGATGTTGCGGTGCATGCGCTCGCGGCGCAGGTCCAGGAAGCGGTACTCCAGGCGGCGCTCCTCGCCCACGCCGTCGTCCTGGTTGATCTGGAACGGCAACTGCTGCGCCGCGCCGAGCACCTCGACCGCGGAGGCCTCGATCTCGACCTCGCCGGTGGGCAGCTCCGGGTTCACGTTGTCGGCGCCGCGGGAGACGACCTTGCCGTCGATGCGGACGACGGTCTCCTTGGTGAGCTTGTCGAGAACCTCGGCAGCTTCCGTACCCGGGCGGGCGACGAGCTGCGTGATGCCGTAGTGGTCGCGCAGATCGATGAAGAGGATGCCGCCCAGGTCTCGGCGATTGTGCAGCCAGCCGCTCAGCCGGACGTCGGACCCGACGTCAGAGGAGCGGAGCTCGCCGCAGGTGTGGGACCTGTACCGATGCATCGTCGTTCATCCAGCCTTTGCGCTTGGGTTTCCCCGGGAGACAACCGGGATCCCCCCAAGCGTACCGGCAGATCTTTTCAGCCCCGCCGGCGATTGAGGCGCTGTGCATTTCAAGCCCCTGCGGCGCTTGAGCAGCGGGGTCCGGGGCGGAGCCCCGTGACGTCGGCCCGGCTCCCGGAGCCACTCCCACCCCCGTCGGCAGCCTCTGGTGGCCGGGAGCGATCAACTCTTCCTAGAGTGGGGCAATGCGCACTGGTGAGCCCCTCCCGCCCGTGGGAGACGTCCTCGCCGCTCTCGCGACCGGCCTGTGGCGATGGGACAACCGGGCGGGGCTCGTCACCTTCGACGCCGAGGCCGCCCGGCTGCTCGGCCTGCCCCCCGCCCCCGACGGCGGACAGGTCACCTTGACGGAGTCGGCCGTCCGCTCCCGTTTCCACCCGGTCGACTGGAACGAGATCGACGGGATCGTGCAGCTCGCCGTCGCCGAGGGCACCCTCGCCGAGGCCCGGCTGCGCATCATGGACGGCCAGGGCCATGTGCTGCGCACCGTACGCAGCCGCTCCAGGCCGATCGTGCACGGTGACTCCGCGGACTTCACAGGCTCGTACGAGCTGATCGGCACGCTCCAGGAGGTCACGGAGCCGGGGCCGGAGGCCGCTTCCCGCACCCCGGTGACCGGCGACTGGCGGCGCTCGCGCGAGGCCTTCCTGCTGGACGCGGGGCGCGCGCTCGCGGAGGCCGGTTCCACGGAAGAGGTGCTGCGGGTCGCCGCCGGGCTCTCGATGCCGGGGTTCTCGCCGGACGGCCTCGCCGTGTTCGGCGTCGCGGGCGACCGGCTCAACGTCATCGGGCACCACGGCCAGGCGGACGGCGAGGAGGACCCCTTCACCGATATGGACCTGGCGACGGACTACCCGGCCGCCGAGGTCGTCCGTACCGGCCGCGCGGTCTATCTGTCCTCGCCGGAGGCGTACCGCGGCCGCTACCCGGCGGCCTGGCCGCTGGCCGCCCGCTTCGAGCGCAAGTCGTGGGCGTTCCTGCCGCTGATCGTCGCGGGCCGCACCATCGGGGCGTGGATGGCGGGGTTCATGTACCCGGTGTCGTTCACGCCCGACGAGCGCTCGGTCCTCACCACGGTCGCGCGGATGCTGGCGCAGGCCCTGTCCAGGGCCGGGGTCGCCGAGTCGGAGCGCGAGCTCACCGACGGCCTGCAGAAGACGATGCTGCCCTCGCTCGGCCCGGAGATCCCCGGCATGAGCATCGCCGCCCGCTACGTGCCGACCGGCGGCGGACTCCAGGTCGGCGGCGACTGGTACGACATGATCCCGCTGCCCGGCGGTGGCATAGCCCTGGTCATCGGCGACGTACAGGGCCATGACGTGCGCGCGGCGGGCCTGATGGGCCAGCTCCGCGTCGCCCTGCGCGCGTACGCCTCCGAGGGGCACGGGCCCGATGCCGTGCTCTCCCGCGCCTCCCGCTTCCTGCACGGCATCGGCGACACCGACGAACCGGGCGCGGACCCGCGCTTCGCGACCTGTCTGTACGTGCAGGCCGACCCGGCCACCGGCATCCTCGAGATCGCCCGCGCCGGGCACCCGGACCCTGCGATCCGGATGACCGACGGCACGGTCCTCGTCCGCCCCACGGCCGGTGGCCTGCCGCTCGGGATCGACCCGGACGCGGACTATCCGACGACCCGGCTCGTCCTCGAGGCCGGGGAGACGCTCCTCCTCTGCACGGACGGCCTGATCGAGACGGGCGGGCACGACCTGGACACCGGCTGGTCGCGGATCCGCGCGGCCCTGGAGTCCGGCCCCGACGACCGTCTGGAGGAGCTGGCCGACACCCTGGTGCGGGCGGTGCACGGCCCGTCCTCGCACCACACCACGGGGCCGCTCGCGGACCGCCGTGAGGACGACATCGCGCTGTTGCTGCTGCGCCGCACCACCCAGTCGGCCGTCGGCACCGTGGCCCGGCGCACGGCGATGACCATCGCGCAGGCCGAGCCCGAGCGGATCGCGGCCGCCCGCCAGCAACTGCGGGAGCTGCTGCACGACTGGGCCGACACGGACCAGATGGACTCGGCGGTGCTGCTCGTCTCCGAGATGGTCACCAACGTCCTGGTGCACACCGACGGTGACGCACTCCTGGTCGCCGAGATGACCCGGCACGGCGTCGAACCGCGCCGGCTGCGCGTGGAGGTCGCGGACGCCTCCGACGACCTGCCGCACAGGCGCCGCCCCGGTGAACTGGCCTCATCGGGGCGCGGGTTGGTGCTCATGGAGCTGCTCGCCGACCGCTGGGGCGTGGACCCGCGGGGCGAGGGCAAGAGCATCTGGTTCGAGCTCTACGAGCCTTCGGACACGGGTGGGGACGCGGCCGGCCCAGTTTCACGTGAAACCGAGTCAGAGGCTTCGTAGCGTCCGCGCAGTTCGCTGAGGATGCCGAACGCGGCGGCCGTCAGCGGCACCGCGAGCAGCATCCCGAGGATCCCGGCGACAGAGGCCCCCGCCGTGATCGCGAGCAGCACCGCCGCCGGGTGCATCTGCACCGTGCGGGACTGGATCATCGGCTGCAGTACATGCCCTTCGAGCACCTGCACCGCGAGCACCACGCCCAGCGCCCACAGGGCGATGACGAACCCCCGGTCGGCGAGCGCGACAAGGACGGCCACCGCCCCGGAGATGAAGGCGCCGAGGTACGGGATGTAGGCGCCGACGAACACCAGCGCCGCGAGGCCGACCGCGCCGGGCACCTGAAGGATGAGCAGCCCGACGCCGATGCAGGTCGCGTCGATGAGGGCGATGAGGGTGGTGCCGCGCATGAAACCGGAGATCGCGGCGAAGGCCCGGCGGGCGATGGCCTCCAGGGTCTCCCCGGCCGAGCCGGGCGCGGCCTGCCGCAGCGCTTCCCGGAAGCGCGGGACGTCACGCAGGAAGAAGAAGCAGAGCAGCAGCGCGAGCACCGCCATGGCGCCGACCTCCGCGGCCGCGCTGAGCCCGCTGATCACGCCGGACGCGGCGTTGCTGCCGTACTTCTTGATCAGGTCCTGGGCGCTGTCGGCGAGGTGGTCTAGGTCGAGCGCGCCGGTGCCGAACCGGTCGGAGAGGTCCTGCGCGGCCTGCTTGAGCGAGGTCACGATCTGGTCGCCGGTGTCGATGAGGGCCGCGACCACGATGTATCCGGCGCCGCCCACGACCACCAGGATCAGCGCGCAGGTGAGCCCGGAGGCGAGGGAGCGCTGCACCTTGGCGCGGCGCAGGGCGAGGTAGACGGGCCGCAGCAGCGCGGTGCCGAGCAGGGCGAGCAGCACCGGCACGACGGCCGTCCTGAGCTGGACGCACAGCACGATCCCGAGCCAGCCGACCCCGGCGGCGAGCAGGACGACGGCGCACCAGGCGGCGAGGCGGCGGGCGGGTTCGGGGAGGAGTGGCTTACCGGTCTGCACCCCGCCAGTTGATCATGCACGCGAACGCCCCGCCTTCCCGGCCGGTCTGGCCGGGTGACGGGGCGTCACGGCTGCTTGCGCATCACGTGTGCGGCAGGCGCTCCTTACTGGGGATGACGCCCAGGCGCCCGGCCTGGAAGTCGTCGAAGGCCTGCTGCAGTTCGGCCTTGTTGTTCATCACGAACGGGCCGTAGTGCGCCATGGGCTCACGGATCGGCTGCCCGCCCAGGATGACCACTTCGAGGTCGGGGGTGTTCGCGTCCTGCGACTCGTCGGCGCGCACGGTCAGGGACGAGCCCGCGCCGAACACGGCGGTCTGTCCCGTGTGCACGGGACGCCGGTCGGGGCCGACGGTGCCCTTGCCCGCGAGTACGTACACGAGCCCGTTGTAGTCCTCACGCCAGGGCAGCGTCGCCTCGGCGCCCGGGCGGACGGTGGCGTGCACCATCGTGATCGGGGTGTGCGTGATGCCGGGGCCGTCGTTGCCGTCCAGTTCACCGGCGATGACGCGGAGCAGCGCGCCGCCGTCGTCGGTGGTGAGCAGCTTGACCTGGCCGCCGCGGATGTCCTGGTAGCGGGGGCTCTTCATCTTGTCCTTGGCAGGCAGGTTGACCCACAGCTGGAGGCCGTGGAACAGACCGCCGCTCATGACGAGCGACTCCGGCGGCGTCTCGATGTGCAGCAGACCCGAGCCGGCCGTCATCCACTGGGTGTCGCCGTTGGTGATGGTGCCGCCACCGCCGTGCGAGTCCTGGTGGATGAAGGTGCCGTCGATGATGTACGTGACGGTCTCGAAGCCGCGGTGCGGGTGCCAGGGCGTGCCCTTGGGCTCCCCGGCCTCGTACTCCACCTCACCCATCTGGTCCATCATGATGAACGGGTCGAGGTGCTTGTAGTTGATCCCGGCGAACGCGCGGCGCACCGGGAATCCCTCCCCTTCGAAGCCGCTGGGCGCGGTCGTCACAGCGAGCACGGGGCGCGCCACGGCGTCCACCGGCGCGGCCACACGGGGCAGGGTCAGCGGGTTCTCGACGGTCACAGCGGGCATGGCGGCCTCCTCGGGGTGTGCGTCCAATTTAGTTGAACGATGAACATCCAGCAAGTCGCACCGTATTCCCGACCGCAGCGGGGCCGGGTACGGACACACAAAAGACCCGGACGCCGTGGGGCATCCGGGCCTGTACGGAACAAGGGGGGGCGAGCGGTTAGCCGTACATGCGGCGCATCGCGAAGCCGACCATCTCCTCGACCGCCTTCGCGTCGAAGACCATCCGGTGCTCGCCCTCCATGTCGAGGACGAAGCCGTACCCGGTGGGCAGCAGGTCGATCACCTCGGCGCCGGTGATGACGAAGTACTTGGACTCCTTGCCCGCGTACCTGCGCAGCTCCTTGAGCGTGCTGAACATCGGGATCACCGGCTGCTGCGTGTTGTGCAGCGCGAGGAAGCCCGGGTTGTCACCGCGCGGGCAGTAGACCTTCGACGAGGCGAAGATCTGCTGGAAGTCCTCGGCGGACATCGAGCCCGTGGTGAACGCGCGGACCGCGTCCGTGAGCGAGGGCGGCGACGGCTCCGGGTACAGCGGCGGAGCCTGCTGCCCGTACCCGCCCTGCGGCGGCGCGTACTGCTGCTGCCCGGCGCCCGGGCTCTGGTCGTAGCCGTACATGGAGGCAAGACTACCGACGCCCGAGGGGGCGGCGGGACGAGAGCGCCAGAGCGCCTAGTTCGTCACAGATGGACCACTGGGGGTTGATTCTTATTACCCGCGGGTAGCATTGTGTTGGTTACTAGTTGGTATGCGTACGAGGACGGTCCGGGCCAACCCGGGACGACCCGCCTCCCCGATCTTTTACGGAGCCGTCGCCATGGGGCATTACAAGTCGAATCTCCGCGACATCGAGTTCAACCTCTTCGAGGTACTCGATCGCGACAAGCTGTACGGCACCGGACCGTTCGCGGAGATGGACGTCGACACCGCCAAGAGCATCCTCGAAGAGGTCACCCGCCTCTCCGAGAACGACCTTGCGGAGTCCTTCGCGGACGCCGACCGGAACCCGCCGGTCTTCGACCCGGAGACCAACACGGCGCCGGTCCCGGCCTCCTTCAAGAAGTCCTACAAGGCGTTCATGGACGCCGAGTACTGGCGTCTCGGCCTGCCCGAGGAGATCGGCGGCACCACCGCCCCCCGCTCGCTCATCTGGGCCCACGCGGAGCTGATCCTGGGCGCCAACCCGGCGGTCTGGATGTACTCCTCCGGTCCCGCGTTCGCCGGCATCCTCTTCGAGGAGGGCAACGAGCAGCAGAAGAAGGCCGCCGAGATCGCCGTCGACAAGCAGTGGGGCTCGACGATGGTGCTGACCGAGCCGGACGCCGGTTCGGACGTCGGCGCCGGCCGCACCAAGGCCGTCGAGCAGGCGGACGGCTCCTGGCACATCGAGGGCGTGAAGCGGTTCATCACGTCCGGTGAGCACGACATGTCGGAGAACATCCTCCACTACGTCCTCGCCCGCCCCGAGGGCCACGGCCCCGGCACCAAGGGCCTCTCCCTCTTCCTCGTCCCGAAGTTCGAGTTCGACTGGGAGACCGGCGAGCTGGGCGAGCGCAACGGCGTCTACGCCACGAACGTCGAGCACAAGATGGGCCTCAAGGCCTCCAACACGTGCGAGATGACCTTCGGTGACCAGCACCCCGCCAAGGGCTGGCTGATCGGTGACAAGCACGACGGCATCCGCCAGATGTTCCGCATCATCGAGTTCGCCCGCATGATGGTCGGCACGAAGGCGATCTCCACGCTGTCGACGGGCTACCTCAACGCCCTCGAGTACGCCAAGGAGCGCGTCCAGGGCTCCGACCTGGCCCGCAGCACGGACAAGACCGCGCCGAAGGTCACCATCACGCACCACCCGGACGTGCGCCGCTCCCTGATGACGCAGAAGGCGTACGCGGAGGGCATGCGCACGCTCGTCCTCTACACGGCCTCCGTGCAGGACGCGATCCAGGTCAAGGAGGCCGCGGGCGAGGACGCCACGGCCGAGCACGCGTTCAACGACCTGCTGCTGCCGATCGTCAAGGGCTACGGCTCCGAGAAGGGCTACGAGCAGCTGGCCCAGTCGCTGCAGACCTTCGGCGGCTCCGGGTTCCTCCAGGAGTACCCGATCGAGCAGTACATCCGGGACTCGAAGATCGACACCCTCTACGAGGGCACGACCGCGATCCAGGGTCAGGACTTCTTCTTCCGGAAGATCGTCCGCAACCAGGGTGCCGCGCTGAACGCGCTCTCCGAGGAGATCAAGAAGTTCCTCGCCGTGGAGACCGGCGGCGAGGAACTGGCCGCGGCCCGCGAGACGCTCGCCAAGGCCGCCGGCGAGCTGGAGGCCATCGTCGGCCTCATGATCAACGACCTGGTCGCCACGGAGCAGGACGTGAAGTCCATCTACAAGGTGGGCCTCAACACGACCGGCCTGCTGATGGCTTCGGGCGACGTGGTCGTCGGCTACATGCTCCTCAAGGGCGCGGCCGTCGCGGCGGAGAAGCTGGCGGCGGGTGCCGCGGGCAAGGATGTGGCGTTCTACCAGGGCAAGATCGCTGCTGCGAAGTTCTTCGCGGCGAATGTCCTGCCGGGTGTCACCGGTGCGCGGAAGCTGGCGCAGACGACGAGCGAGTCGGGCGCGGACATCATGGACCTGGACGAGGCGTCCTTCTAGACCGTGTCGTGGTGAGGCCCGTCGTCCCTGTTGCGGGGCGGCGGGCCTTGCCGCATCTGCGCGTGCGGGGCGCGGCTTCGTCGACGGGCTGCGGTCCCGCTGTGGGTTTGCGCACCGCGCCCCTGAAAGGGGCGCGGGGAACTGCGCGAACCGGACCACGACGGGACCGCCGCCCGCCGGCGAACCCGCCCCCGCGAAGGACAGACGCGGATCTCAGGGGCGCGGGGAACTGCGCGAACCACAACGGGACCGCAGGCCGCCGGCGCTCACTGAAGGCAGGGCGACGGGGCGCGCCCCCCGGAGGAGCCTGGCCTACCCTTGCCGCATGCGCACCCCCTCCGCCCCCTTCGATCGTGGGCACACCGACGACCTGATGGCCTTCCTCGCGGCGAGCCCCACGCCGTACCACGCCGTGGCCAACGTGGCCGCACGCCTGGAGAAGGCGGGCTTCCAGCAGGTCGCGGAGACCGACGCCTGGGACGGGACGTCCGGAGGCCGGTTCGTCACGCGCGGCGGCGCCGTCATCGCCTGGTACGTGCCGGAGGGCGCGGCCGCCCACACGCCGTTCCGGATCGTCGGCGCACACACCGACTCCCCGAACCTGCGCGTGAAGCCGCAGCCCGACCTGGCGAGCAACGGCTGGCGGCAGGTCGCCGTGGAGATCTACGGCGGTCCGCTGCTCAACTCCTGGCTCGACCGCGACCTGGGCCTCGCGGGCCGCGTCTCGCTGCGCGACGGCACCGAGCGCCTGGTGAACGTCGACCGGGCCCTGCTGCGCGTCCCGCAGCTCGCCATCCACCTGGACCGATCGGTCACGTCGGACGGCCTGAAGCTGGACAAGCAGCGCCACATGCAGCCCATCTGGGGCCTGAGCGGCGACGTTCACGAGGGCGACCTGATGGCGTTCCTTGAGGACGAGAACGGGCTCGAGCGCGGCGCCATCACCGGCTGGGACCTCATGACGTACGCCATCGAGGCGCCCTCCTACCTGGGCCGCGACAAGGAACTGGTCGCCGGTCCCCGGATGGACAACCTGCTGTCCGTGCACGCCTGCACGGCCGCGCTCGCCGAGGCCGCCAAGCAGGAGGACCTCGCGTACATCCCCGTGCTCGCCGCGTTCGACCACGAGGAGAACGGTTCGCAGTCCGACACCGGGGCCGACGGCCCGCTGCTCGGGAACGTCCTGGAGCGTTCGGTGTTCGCGCGCGGAGGCAGCTACGAGGACCGGGCGCGTGCCTTCGCGGGAACGATCTGCCTCTCCTCCGACACCGGTCACGCCGTGCACCCCAACTACGGCGAGCGCCACGACCCGACGCACCACCCGCGGGCCAACGGCGGCCCGATCCTCAAGGTGAACGTCAACAACCGTTACGCGACGGACGGTTCGGGCCGGTCCGTGTTCGCGGCGGCGTGCGAACGGGCGGGCGTTCCGTTCCAGTCGTTCGTGTCGAACAACGCGATGCCCTGCGGCACGACGATCGGCCCGATCACCGCGGCCCGGCACGGCATCAAGACCGTCGACATCGGCACGGCGATCCTGTCGATGCACAGCGTCCGCGAACTGTGCGGCGCCGACGACCCGTACCTGCTGGCGAACGCGCTGACGGCGTTCCTGGAAGGCTGATCGGTTCGACCGCCAACAGCGGTGTGAGGACGAGGGGTTCGAGGGTACTCGGGCCCCTCACGCATTTCCGCACACACCGCAGGAGGCGAAGCTGATGAGCCTTGGAGGTTCCATCATCCTGGTCGCCGTCGGGGCGATCCTCGCGTTCGCGACCGACTGGCACATGCAGAGCGTCAACCTCGACCTGGTCGGCTGGATCCTCATGATCGTCGGCCTGATCGGGGTCTTCGTGTTCCGCAGCGTCGGACGGCGCAGGGGCCTGGTCCCACCGGCCGGTCGCACGACCGTCGTCGAGGACGAGCGGGACCGGCACATCTGAACCGTTGGACCGTCAGGCCGGGCCCAGACGATGCCCCGTCGTCGAGTCGACGTGGGCCGGCACCCGGTCGTGGGCGTCGCCCGTCGAGGAGGTGCCGGTCGGTTCCAGGAGGAGGATCGCGGTGCCGGGCGCCGCGCTGGGCTTGTGCCAGGTGCCGCGGGGAACGGTGAGGACGGAGCCGCGGGGGAGGACCACTTCGCGTTCGCCCTGCGTCTCGCGCAGGCCGATCGTGAGTTCGCCCTCGACGACGAGGAAGAACTCGTCGGTGTCCTCGTGGACGTGCCAGACGTGCTCGCCCTCGGCCTTCGCGAGGCGGACGTCGTAGTCGTTGAGCGTCGTGACGATCCGGGGGCTCCACAGGTCGTCGAAGGTGGTCAGGGCCTGGGTGAGGGACACCGGTGCGAGTTCCATGCCGTTCATCCTGGGGCCGCCGCCGCGCTCGTACAAGTGCTAGAAATCGCTCATGGCGCAAGGATCCTCGCACCTCGTTCAGCACGTCGTCGTCCTCGTCGACGAGGGCATCAACCGTTCGAAGTCGGCGTCGCCACCGAGGTGTTCGGGCTGCCACGGCCCGAACTCGGCGACCGGGCCCCGCTGTACACGCTGACGCTGTGCGCCCCCGGGCCCGGCATCCGGATGAACCACGGGTTCTTCACGATGGCGGGGGCGGCGGGCCTGGAGGCGGTCGACTCCGCCGACACCCTGATCGTGCCGGGCCGCCCCGACAACGTCGTGCCGCGCACCGAGGCCGTCCTTGAGGCCGTCCGGCGGGCCCATGCGCGCGGGGCGCGGATCGTCAGTTTCTGTACGGGGACGTTCGCGCTCGCCGAGGCGGGGCTGCTCGACGGGCGGCGGGCCACGACGCACTGGAAGTGGGCCGGGAAGTTCCGGGAGCTGCATCCGAAGGTGCTGCTCGAACCGGATGTGCTGTTCGTCGACGAGGGCGATGTACTGACCGCGGCGGGGAGTGCGGCCGCGCTCGACCTGGGCCTGCATCTCGTGCGGCTCGACCACGGTGCCGAGGTCGCCGCCTCCGTGTCCCGGCGGCTCGTCTTCGCCGCCCACCGGGACATGGGGTCTCCCCTGCTCGAACGAAGTTGAGAGCTTGGGGAAGGGCAGCGGCGTTCATCGAGCGGCCGGCGCCCGAGGTGCCGGACGCCTCGCTCGCGCCGGTGCTCGCCTGGGCCCGGGAGCGGCTCGACGAACCGCTCACCGTCCTCGCCCTGGCCGCCCGCGCCGCCGTCAGCCCGGCCACCCTGCACCGCCGCTTCCGCGCCGAGCTTGGCACGACGCCGCTGGCCTGGCTGCTCGGTGAGCGTGTGGCTCTCGCCTGCCGGATCATCGAGCGCGGCGAGGACCGGATCGACGTCGTCGCGGCGAGGAGCCGGCTCGGCAGCGCCGCCAATCTGCCGACGCACCTGAAGCGGGCGACGGGTCTGAGCCTGTCGGCGTACCGGAAGAGGTTAGGTCCAGTGGGCCACCGAGCAGGTCGAGACCGTACGGGAACGGGTTCCCTCCGTCACCCGCACGGTGCGTACGCGGGACCCCTCGGGGGCCGTCGGAGCGCTCATCACGCTGCTGTCCGCGACCGCGTGCAGCCGGTGGCCCGGCTGCTGCGGTGGTCCCCGGCGGTGTAGCCACCGCCGGGGACCGGCCGCGGGGTTAGCGCAGCGGGTTGCCGAACAGGGCCTTGGCGTCCGGGGCGCCGAGGTCCTTCGGGTTGATGGCGGTCGAGCCGGTCGCGGTGATGCCGGTGGTGGTTCCGGGGAACGACCACACGGCGCCGGCCGACGCGTTCTCGCCGGTCGCGGAGACCGCGAGGTCGCTGTTGCCGTCACCGTTCGTGTCGGCCAACTGGCAGCCCGAGCCGAACGCGTCGTCCGACTCGGCGACGCCCGGCACGTCCGCCGAGTTCTGGTTGAGCACCTGGGAGCCCTCGCCGGTCACGCCGTCGGCGGAGCCGTGCAGCAGCGCGACGGAGCCGGCGTTCGACAGGCCGCTGAAGTCCTCGCCCGAGATGCCGAGGGCGACCTCGGCCCTGCCGTCGCCGTCCACGTCGCCCACGGAGACGCAGGAGCCGAGGTGGTCGCCGTCCTCCTGAGCGCCGTAGAAGCCGGGCAGGGACTGGTCGAACTCCTGGGTGCGGTCGCTCTTCAGGCCGTCCTGCGTGCCGAACGCGAGGGTCACCTTCTGCATCGACTCACCGATGTCGGGGTCCTCGGGGTCGGAGCCGACGACCAGGTCGTCGATGCCGTCGCCGTTGACGTCACCGGAGGCCAGTTCCCCCTGGGTCTCCGGTGCCCAGCCGCGCTTGAAGCCCGAACCGCTGCCGTACAGGACGGTGTTGTTCCAGACGCCGTCGCCGTTGTACGAGCGCAGGGCCAGGTCGTCGCGGCCGTCGCCGTTGAGGTCGCCGACGGCGTTGAAGAACACGGGTCCGGTCGTCGAGTCCGGCCCGTCCACGCAGCCGTACTCGTCGTCGACGCAGGTCGCGTCGTCCTTGCCGTAGCCCCACCACTCGGACTTGTCCATGAAGGGCAGCTTCTCGGCGGGGGCGCCGGCCTTGGAGACCGGGCCCTTCCACAGGGCGGCCGACTCGGTCTCGGGGTCGTCGCCGTAGCTGCCCATGTCGGCGAGCAGGGCCAGGTCGGGCTTGCCGTCGCCGTCGAAGTCGCCGATCTGCGGCGACCTTCCGTACGTGGCGATCTTCGTGCCGCCGGTCAGGCCGGAGGCCGATCCCCAGACGATGACGCCGCCGGCGTCCTCGCTCTTGGAGCCGATCACGAGGTCGCTGTAGCCGTCGCCGTCCAGGTCACCCTTGGTGAGGTACTGGCCGAACGCCTCCTTGGCGGCGGCCGAGCCCGGGATCCCGCTGGTGGAACGGGAGATCAGCGTCTTGCTCGCGGGGTCGAGCCCGTTCGCCGAGCCGTACGTCACCGCGACGTAGCCGGCGCCGGCCTTGCCGGAGATCGTGCCTCCGGTCGCGGCGGTGACGAGGTCGGCGTAGCCGTCGCCGTTGAAGTCCTCGGCGGTGTCGGCCTTGGCGGCGGTGGTTCCGGCGGCGGGGGCCGCCTGGGCCGGGGTCAGTGAGACGGCGGTCAGGCCGCCCGCGACGAGAGCCGCGGACAGGAGGCCGATCCGGTTTCTGCGGACACCGTGGGGTCGTGCGCGCAACATGCGGTTCCTTTGGTCGTAAGGTCACGTCCATCTCATACGACCCATTAATCCCTCGAACGGTTGCACGTACCACTGAATTCGCTTTCTACGTGCGGCTTTTGGGGGCCCGTGCGAGGCGCCGTTCCGCCATCCGGCCCCGATTGGTCGTCTCGAGGAGGGTCCTCACCCCGGGATTCGGGCACTGGTGAACGTATGCGCTACGAAGTGAAAGAGCGGATCTTCGGGATCGGCGAGGACTACTGGATCGAGGACGAGCACGGCCGCAAGGCGTTCCTCGTCGACGGCAAGGCGATGCGGCTGCGGGACACGTTCGAGATCAAGGGGCCCGACGGGCAGGTCCTGATCGACATCCACAAGAAGGTGTTCGCGCTGCGGGACACGATGGTGATCGAGCGCGGTGACGAGGAGCTGGCGAAGATCAAGCGCAAGCGGCTGTCCCTGCTGCGCAATCACTACCGTGTCCAGCTGGCCGACGGCAGCACGGAGCTCGACGTCAGCGGGAAGATCCTGGACCGGGAGTTCGCCGTTGAGTACGAGGGTGAGTTGCTCGCCGAGATTTCGCGGCGGTGGTTGCGGGTGCGGGACACCTACGGCGTCAACGTGATCCGGGAGGACGCGGATCCGGCGCTCCTGATCGCGGTGGCGGTCTGCGTGATCCACCTCGCGGAAAAGGAACACGGCGACGACTGAGGCTGTCCGGGGGGGGCGGGGGCCGCGGGGCTCAGTCCGTGTGCGGGGAACGTGGCTGAGGCCGCGGGGCTCTGCCCCGGACCCCGCTGCTCAATCGCCGCAGGGGCTTGATATGCCGGGCTTGATGGTGCCGGACCAGATATTGCTGGGCTCGGCGGTACCGGGCTTGGCGGTACCGGGCTTGGCGGTGCCGGGCTCGAGATTGCCAGGGGCGATTTATCCGCCAACCGCCCATCTCCCACCCACCCGCCCCTCCGGGGCGTCGGCCTCACGGGGTGCCGCAACCGCTCAAGCGCCCCGCCGCGAGCGCGGCTCCCCACCCGTGACAGCGGGCCGCAACCGCCATGGGCGATCCCGCCGTCGGAACGGCTCCCCGCCCACTGCGGTCGACCGCCACCGCCTTGGGCAACCTGCCGCCGGTGAACGGCCCACCCTCCCGAAGCAACGGGCCGCCACCGACTTGGGCACCCTGCCGCCTTGGGCGGCAGGGTGGGCAAGGCGGTGCGCCACGGTGCCGCGCAACGAGGACGGCGGGCGTCGGCCACGGTGCAGATCGGAGCCCAGCGCAGCGCACACGTCACCGCAGGCGCCGAGCCCGGTACAGAGCCCCCGGCTCAGGCCGACGTCAATAACCGGTCGGCGCCGGTAGGCCCAGGCGGCGGTCCTTCAGGGCCGGGAACTGGTTCCGGGTGACCCCGACCTTCGCCGGGTCGAACTCCACCCGCAGCACCTCTTCCCCGGCCCCCGCCTCCGCGAGCACCTCACCCCACGGATCGACCACGACGCTGTGCCCGGCCTGCACAACCCCCGCATGCGTACCCGCACTTCCGCACGCCAGCACGAACGCCTGGTTCTCCACCGCCCGCGCCCGAGCGAGCAGCGTCCAGTGCGCGCGCCGCCGCTCCGGCCACCCCGCCGACACGATCAGCGTCTGCGCGCCCCGGTCGACCAACCCCCGGTACAGCTCCGGGAACCGCAGGTCGTAGCACGTGGTCACGCCCACCACGGTCTCCGGCAGCCGCACCGTCACCAGTTCCTCGCCGGCGCCCATCAGTACCGCCTCGCCCTTGTCGAAGCCGAACCGGTGGATCTTCCGGTAGGCGGCGGCGAGTTCGCCGTCGGGGGAGAAGACGAGCGAGGTGTTGTAGAGCGGGCCTTCCGGGTCCCGCTCGGGGATCGAGCCCGCGTGCAGCCACACGCCCGCGTCCCGCGCGGCCTTGGCCATCGCTTCGAAGGTCGGCCCCTCCAGCGGCTCGGCCTCCTCGGCGAACCGCTCGTAGGCGAAGGCCCCGGTCGTCCACAGCTCGGGGAGCACGACGAGGTCGGCGCGGACCGCCTCCGCCCGTACCAGTGAACTCACGCGCTCGCGGCGGGAGTTGACGGGCTCGACCGCTTTGTCGTCATTTACCGCGATCTGGATGAGCGAGGCGCGCACACTACCACCGTCCTGGCATTCGAGCCGTCGGCTCTACGTCAACAACAGCCCTGCGTTCGTCACACCAAAGCACTGCCGGGGTGCCTACCGGCAGCGTAACTTAGCCTCTCAAGACACCCACGCCCATGCCCGACGACTGTCTCAACGCCCGTGTACCACCGCTCGAGGGGTCCCCTTCCGTGAGTCTCCACCCCAGCCTTCAGACCTACGCCGACGCCTGGACCCACTCCGTGGAAGCGATATCCGAGCTGGTCACCCCGCTCGCCGAGGGGGAATGGAGCCGGGCCACGCCCTGCCCGGGCTGGTCGGTGCGCGACCTCGTCTCGCATGTGATCGGCACCGACTGCGAGATGCTCGGCGACCCGCGGCCCATCCACACGCTGCCCCGCGACCTCTACCACGTACAGACGGAGTCGCAGCGGTACCAGGAGGTCCAGGTCGACATCCGCCGGCACCACACGGCACCCGAAATGGTCTCCGAGCTGGAGTACACGGTCATCCGCCGCAACCGGCACCTGCGGAACGAGTCCCGCGACCCCTCGACCATCGTGCGCGGCCCGCGCGGCATCGAGGAGACCCTCGAATTCGCCATGCGCAGGCGGGCGTTCGACATCTGGGCGCACGAGCAGGACCTGCGCTGGTCCCTCGGCAAGCCCGGCAACCTCGACTCCCCGGGCGCGTACGTCACCCGTGACCTGCTGCTGTCGATCCTGCCGAAGATCGTCACGAAGGACGCGGGCGCCCCGGCGGACTCGGCCGTCGTGTTCGATGTGCACGGCCCCGTGGAGTTCCTGCGCACGGTGCGCGTGGACGCGGAGGGCAGGGGCACGGTCGACGGGTCCCCGTCGCTCGGTCCGGCGGTGACGATCTCGTTGGACTGGGAGACGTACGTACGGCTGTCCTGCGGACGTGTCGCGTTGGACGCGGTGGCGGACCGCGTGAAGACCGAGGGCGACGTTGACTTGGCGTCGGCGATCCTGAGGTCCCTGACGGTCACGCCCTGACCCTCCGGGCTTCTTTTGAGCCCCGCCGTCGGACGAGAGCCAGCGGGGTCCGGGGCGGAGCCCCGGGGCACGGTCGACCGCACGGGGCTCCGCCCCGGCCCCCGCGCCTCAAACGCCGGCGGGGCTTGATGTGGTCACACCGGAACGTGCACCGACGCCACCCGTGACGCGACCACCCGCTCCCGCTCGGCGCGAGCCGCCCGTCCCCGCAGCCGCAGGATCTGGCTCACGCCGAGCGCCTCAAGGATGAACACCGCCGAGAACGCCACCCGGTAGTTGTCCCCGGTCGCATCGAGCAGCACCCCCACCGCGAGCAACGTCGTCATCGAGGCGATGAACCCGCCCATGTTGACGATCCCGGACGCCGTCCCCTGCCGCTCCGGCGGATTCGCCGGCCGCGCGAAGTCGAACCCGAGCATCGACGCGGGCCCGCACGCCCCGAGCACCACGCACATCACCACGAGCAGCGCCATCGGCGACCGCCCCGGCCACACCATGGGCAGCGCCCACATCACGGCGGTCATCGCCACCGTGCCGAGCGCCAACGGCAGCCGCGCGGCATGGTGCCGCGCCACGATCTGCCCGTACACAAGCCCGATCACCATGTTGGACAGCACCACGAGCGTCAGCAGTTCACCGGCCGTGCCCCGCGAAAGCCCCTGCGCCTCCACGAGGAACGGCAGCCCCCACAGCAGCAGGAACACCATCGCGGGGAACTGCGTCGAGAAGTGCACCCAAAGCCCGAGCCGCGTCCCCGGCTCCCGCCACGTCGCCGCGATCTGCCCGCGCAGATACGCGGCGCCCTTGTGCGTACCGGCCGGCGGAGCGGGCTCGAACCCCTCGGGGTGGTCCTTGAGGAACAGCAGCATCAGCACGAGCACCACGACACCCGCGAGCGCACTGCCCGCGAACGCGCCCGTCCACCCGATGCCGTGCAGCAGCCGCGCGATGACCAGCGTGGAGATGAGGTTTCCCGCCATGCCGACGAGCCCGGCCAGCTGCGCGACCAGCGGCCCGCGCCGCGCCGGGAACCACCGCGTGCCGAGCCGCAGCACGCTGATGAACGTCATGGCGTCGCCGCAGCCGAGCAGCGCGCGCGAGACGAGCGCCATCGAGTACGAGGAGGAGAACGCGAAGCCGAGCTGGCCGACGGTGAAGAGGATCACGCCGAGCGTCAGCACCTTCTTGGTGCCGAGCCGGTCGACCATCAGGCCGACGGGTATCTGCATGCCCGCGTACACGAGCAGCTGGAGGATCGAGAACGTCGAGAGCTCGGAGGCGCTGATGTGGAAGCGCTCGACGGCGTCGAGGCCCGCGACGCCCAGCGACGTACGGAAGATGACGGCGACGAAGTAGACGGAGACGCCGATCGACCAGACGGCGACGGCCCGCCGCCCGCCGGGTGGATCGCCGGGCAGCGTGACCGACGAAGACGTGGCTGAACTCATCGCTCGTCACCCCGCGCCAGGCCCCGCACCCAGCTCACGTGCCGGCGCATGACGGCGACGGCGGCCGTCTCGTCCCCGGCCCGCAGGGCGTCGAGGATCTCGCTGTGCTCGGAGAGCGTCTTGGCGATCCGGTCGGGGTGCGAGCGCATCACGGCGACGCCCATCCTCAGCTGCCGGTCGCGCAGCTGATCGTAGATGCGGGAGAGGATCTCGTTGCCCCCACTGCGGACGATCTCCGCGTGGAAGCAGCGGTCGGTGGTGGCGGCCTCCGTGAACTGTCCGGCGGCGGCCTGCGCCCGCTGCTCCTCCAGGAGTTCCTCCAGGCGCGCGATGAGCTGCGGCCGGGCGGGGACGGCCTTGCGCACCGCGTGTTCCTCGACGAGCAGCCGGGTCTCCACGACGTCCGCGATCTCCTGCGCGGAGACCGGCAGGACCAGGGCGCCCTTCTTCGGGTAGAGCTTGAGCAGCCCCTCGACCTCCAGCTTGAGCAGCGCCTCGCGCACGGGCGTGCGGGAGACCCCCACGGCCTCGGCGAGCTCGCCCTCGGTGAGCAGCGTCCCGCCCTCGTAGCGGCGCTCGAGAACGCCTCGTTTTACGTGGTCGTAGACGCGCTCGGCGGCGGGTGGCCGCTTCTCGGCGGCGGGCTTCCCGGCAGCGGCCTGTTCTGTGACGGTCGACGGCATGCGCACATCATAGATACAACACGTACGCAAGACGGAAGGCGTCCATGATGCGGGACGCCCCGACCCGGCGCCCACCCCTTTCGCGCAGCCACCCTTTCCACGCAACCACCCGGCCGCTCCACGTGTCTCACACAGCGCGCCCCCAACCTCAACGGGCGCAATTCCAGGCACATTTGGAGCACTTGCCTTGAAAACTCGCATTGCGGGCACAGCCGTTCTCGTCGCGGGAGCCGTGATCACCAGCGGCGCGCTGGCCACCACCGCGCAGGCCGCCACGGCACCGGCCAAGCCTTCGGTCGCCGCGGTCGGCGGCTATGTGATGAACAACGGGACGGGGTCGAGCCTGTACACGAAGGCCGCGGACACCCGCAGGTCCACCGGCTCCACCACCAAGATCATGACCGCCAAGGTGGTGCTGGCCCAGAGCAATCTGAACCTGGACTCCAAGGTCACGGTCCAGAAGGCCTACAGCGACTACATCGTCAAGAACACCGCGTCCTCGGCCCGCCTGATCGTCGGCGACAAGCCCACCGTCCGCCAACTGCTGTACGGGCTCATGCTCCCCTCGGGCTGCGACGCGGCGTACGCGCTCGCGGACAAGTTCGGCTCGGGGTCGACCCGTTCGGCGCGCGTGAAGTCCTTCATCGGCAAGATGAACAAGTCCGCCACCGACATGGGCCTGAAGAACACCCACTTCGACTCGTTCGACGGCATCGGCCACGGCGCCAACTACTCGACGCCGCGCGACCTGACGAAGATCGCTTCCTCGGCGATGAAGAACTCGACGTTCCGCACGGTCGTGAAGACGAAGTCGACGAAGCGGAAGGTCACCACGGAGTCCGGCGGCTACCGCTACATGACGTGGTCCAACACGAACAGCCTGCTCGGTACGTACTCCGGCACCATCGGCGTCAAGACCGGGTCGGGCCCGCAGGCCGGATACTGCCTGGTCTTCGCAGCGACGCGAAGCGGCAAGACCGTGATCGGTACCGTCTTGAAGTCGACGTCCGTGAGCGCACGAACGTCGGACGCCAAGAAGCTGATGGACTACGGCTTCAAGCGCTAGCAAATCAAGCCCCTGCGGCGATTGAGCAGCGGGGTCCGGGGCAGAGCCCCGAAACCCCAGCCCCGTCGCCGCAGGGCTCCACGTCACGCCCAGGTCAGCAACCGCTTCGGACGCTCCAGGATCGCCGCGACGTCCGCAAGCACCTTGGACCCCAGCTCCCCGTCCACCAACCGGTGGTCGAAGGACAACGCCAGCGTCGTCACCTGCCGCGCCTTGACCTTCCCCTTGTGCACCCACGGCTGAAGCTTGATCGCCCCGACGGCAAGGATCGCCGACTCACCCGGGTTCAGGATCGGCGTACCGGTGTCAACGCCGAACACCCCCACGTTGGTGATGGTGACCGTCCCGCCCTGCATCGCACCCGGGGACGTCTTGCCCTCGCGCGCGGTGGCAACCAGCTCGCCCAACGCGGACGCCAGTTCGGGCAGGGTCTTGGCCTGCGCGTCCTTGATGTTCGGCACGATCAGACCGCGCGGGGTGGCCGCGGCGATGCCCAGATTCACGTAGGACTTCTGGACGATCTCCTGGTTCGCCTCGTCCCAGGCCGCGTTGACCTCGGGGTTGCGCTTGATCGCGACGATCAGCGCCTTGGAGATGAGCAGCAGCGGGTTGACCCGCAGCCCCGCCATGTCCTTGTCGCCCTTGAGCTCCTCGACGAGCTTCATCGTGCGCGTCACGTCGATGGTCACGAACTCCGTGACGTGCGGCGCCGTGAACTTCGATTGCACCATCGCCTGCGCGATCGCCTTCCGCACCCCCTTGATCGGGATCCGGATCTCGCGGCCGGAGTCGTACGGAGCGGGGGCGGGGGCCGCAACCGGCTCGGGGGCCGGTGCGGGCGCCTCGGGCGCGGGCGCGACGGCCGCGTGCACGTCCTCGCGCGTGATGATCCCGTCGGAACCGGACGGGATCACGACGGCCAGGTCGACCCCGAGGTCCTTGGCGAGCTTGCGCACGGGGGGCTTGGCCAAGGGCCGAGGAAGGGAGGCGGTCCCATTCGCTGCCGCTGTGGGCAACTGTTCCGCAGGGGCGAGGGGGGTCCCCGCTGCTCGAGCGGAGTCGAGAGCTTGGGGGAGGGTGGGCACAGCCCCCGTTGCAGCGTCCGAAACGGCGGCCTCAGCCCCATTGGCCTCCTTGCGGGCCCGACGCTTCGTAGAGGATTCGGCGACGCCGTAACCCACGAGCACGGGCTGCCGCCCACTCGTCGCCTCGGCCTCGGCCTCGGCCGCCGGCTCCGCAACCGGCGCGGACGCAGGCGCATCCCCCGCCACGTCCACCGAAATGATCACCTGGCCGACGTCGACCGTCGTCCCCTCCGGGAAGAGCAGCTCCCGCACCACCCCGTCGTACGGGATCGGCAGCTCGACGGCCGCCTTCGCGGTCTCGACCTCGCACACGACCTGGCCGTCCGCGACGGAATCGCCCGGCTGGACGTACCACTTGAGAATCTCGGCCTCGGTCAGGCCTTCGCCCACGTCGGGCATCTTGAACTCACGAGCCATGACAGTGAGCCCCTTTCAGTACGCGAGCGAGCGGTCGACGGCATCGAGCACCCGGTCCAGGCCCGGCAGGTACTCCTCCTCCAGGCGCGCCGGCGGATACGGCGCGTGGTACCCGCCGACCCGCAGTACGGGCGCCTCCAGGTGGTAGAAGCACCGCTCGGTGATCCGGGCCGCCAGCTCCGCGCCGGCGCCGAGGAAGACGGGCGCCTCGTGCACGACGACGAGGTGGCGCGTCTTCTCCACCGACTTCTGCACGGCGTCGAAGTCCATCGGCGAGATCGAACGCAGGTCGAGGACCTCCAGGGACTTGCCCTCTTCCTCGGCAGCCGCGGCCGCCTCCAGGCAGACCTTCACCATGGGCCCGTACGCGACGAGCGTCAGGTCGGTGCCCTCGCGCGCCACGGTGGCCTTGTGCAGAGCGCCGGGCACGGCCTCCGTGTCGACCTCGCCCTTGTCCCAGTAGCGGCGCTTGGGCTCGAAGAAGATCACCGGGTCGTCGCTCTGGATGGCCTGCTGGAGCATCCAGTAGGCGTCGCTCGCGTTCGACGGCGAGACGACCTTGAGCCCCGACACGTGCGCGAACAGCGTCTCGGGCGACTCGCTGTGGTGCTCGACCGCGCCGATGCCGCCGCCGTACGGGATCCGGATGACGACGGGCGTCTTGACCTTGCCGAGCGCGCGGGCGTGCATCTTCGCGAGCTGCGTGACGATCTGGTCGTACGCGGGGAAGACGAAACCGTCGAACTGGATCTCCACGACCGGCCGGTAGCCGCGCAGCGCGAGGCCGATCGCGGTGCCGACGATGCCGGACTCGGCGAGCGGGGTGTCAATGATCCGGTCCTCGCCGAAGTCCTTGTACAGCCCGTCCGTCACCCGGAAGACGCCGCCGAGCTTGCCGACGTCCTCACCCATGACGAGGACCTTCGGGTCGTTCTCCAGCGCCGTGCGCAGGGACTCGTTGATCGCCTTGGCGATCGGAAGCTTCTTCACAGCCATGTCCTCAGGCCCCTTCCCCGGCGGCTTCATCGGCGAATGACGCCTGGTAGGCGGCGAATTGCGCGCGCTCCTCGTCGACGAGCGCGTGCCCGTCCGCATACACGTTCTCGAAGATCGCCATGAGGTCCGGGTCCGGCATGGCCCGTACGACATCGCGTACTCGCTTGCCCAACGTCTCGCTCTCGGCGTCGAGTTCCGCGAAAAATCCCTCATCCGTGTCGGTTTGGGACTCCAGATACGCGCGCAGGCGCAGAATCGGGTCCTTCGCCTCCCAGGACACGCGCTCGTCGTCGGACCGGTACTTCGACGGGTCGTCGGACGTCGTGTGCGCGCCCATGCGGTACGTGAACGCCTCGATCAGTGCAGGACCCTCGCCCTGCCGGGCCCGGTCGAGGGCCCAGCGCGTCACGGCGAGGCAGGCCAGCACGTCGTTGCCGTCCACGCGTACGCCGGGGAAGCCGAAGCCCTGCGCGCGCTGGTACAGCGGCACGCGCATCTGGCGCTCGGTGGGCTCGGAGATCGCCCACTGGTTGTTCTGGCAGAAGAACACCACAGGGGCGTTGTAGACGGCCCCGAAGTTGAAGGCCTCCAGGACGTCGCCCTGGCTGCTCGCGCCGTCACCGAAGTACGCGATCACCGCGCTGTCCGCGCCGTCCTTGGCGACGCCCATCGCGTAACCGGTGGCGTGCAGCGTCTGCGAGCCGATGACGATCGTGTACAGGTGGAAGTTGTTGCTGTTCGGGTCCCAGCCGCCGTGGTTCACGCCGCGGAACATGCCGAGCAGGTTCGTCGGGTCGACCCCGCGGCACCAAGCGACGCCGTGCTCGCGGTAGGTCGGGAAGACGTAGTCGTCCTCGCGGGTGGCCCTGCCGGAGCCGATCTGGGCCGCCTCCTGGCCGAGCAGCGACGCCCACAGGCCCAGCTCGCCCTGGCGCTGAAGCGCGGTGGCCTCGGCGTCGAAGCGGCGGGTGAGGACCATGTCGCGGTACAGGCCGCGCAGCTCGTCGTCGGTGACGTCGGCGACGTAGCGGTCGTACTCGGGGTTGTCGACCCGCTTGCCCTCAGGGGTCAGCAGCTGCACCAGGTCGCTCTGCGGCGCCTCGGCCGTGGCGGCCTTCTTGGTGACCCGCTTAGCGGGGGCCTTGGCGGCAGCGGCTGTCTTGCCGGGGGATTTCTTCGCAGACTTCTTCGCAGCGGTCCGCTTGCGCGGCGGCTGTGCCTTCTGCGCTGCGGCAGTGCTGTCGGCACTGTCTACGCTCACGTGTGCTCCTCCGTCGGTCCGGCCCCGGGATTGCCGGATGGCCAGTCGGCTCGGCTCGCCTGGTCCGTCCCACGCACGGGGTGGGTGCGAGGCGCCGGACAACAGGCGTGATGGAAACAGCTCGGCGCTCCGGCAAGCACCCTTCACCCAGCACGTTACCCAGTGGGTCACACATCTGCGAAACCCCATCTGACCTGCGATTTTGCTTGGATTTCCAAGTAAGCCGTTGGTTGGATTTCCTAGTATCGCGAAGTAAGACGAAGCGTCGCAGGTCACAGCTGTGCGACGGGTCCTGGGTCTCAGCCTGGCAGGGGGCCGGAACACCGGCACGTTATCCCGGTCACCCCACGATCATCTAGGGCGCGGCCAAGGTTGATATGTGAGACTGAAGCCGTGCGCGAAGATGGAAAAATCCGTGTATTTCTGCTCGACGACCACGAAGTGGTCCGCCGCGGCGTCCATGAGCTGCTGTCGGTCGAGGACGACATCGAGGTGGTCGGAGAGGCCGGAACGGCCGCCGACGCCCTGGTGCGCATCCCCGCGACCCGGCCCGACGTGGCGGTGCTGGACGTGCGCCTGCCGGACGGCAGCGGGGTCGAGGTGTGCCGGGAGATCCGCTCCCAGGACGAGTCGGTCAAGTGCCTGATGCTGACGTCGTTCGCGGACGACGAGGCACTCTTCGACGCGATCATGGCCGGCGCCTCCGGATACGTACTGAAGGCGATCCGCGGCAATGAGCTGCTCTCCGCCGTACGGGACGTCGCCGCCGGCAAGTCGCTGCTCGACCCGGTCGCCACGGCCCGCGTCCTGGAGCGGCTGCGCGACGGCGGCCGCAAGAGCGACGACAAGCTCTCCGGCCTCACCGACCAGGAGCGCAAGATCCTCGACCTGATCGGCGAGGGCCTGACGAACCGGGTCATCGGCGAGCGTCTGCACCTCGCCGAGAAGACCATCAAGAACTATGTGTCCAGCCTGCTGTCGAAGCTCGGCATGGAGCGCCGCTCCCAGGCGGCCGCATACGTGGCCCGTATGCACGCCGAAAAGCGCTGACGCCTCGTCGTGACGGCCGGCGGGTTACTCGCCGCCGGTGTCGCCCCCGATGACACCGCCGGCGTCCTCGGTGGGCGGCGGGCTGTTCTCGCCGCCTCCGGGGGACGTCTCGGTCGGAGTCGGCTCGTCCGTCGGGTCGTCCGTCGGGTCGTCCGTCGGCTGGTCCGATGTCGGCTGGTCCGTCGGCTGGTCGGACTGCGTCGGCGTCGGGTTCGTGGTGGTGGGCTGCTGCGTCGGCGTGTAGCCGGTGTCGCCGCCCGTGCTCGTGCCCGGCTCCTCCGTCGCACTCTGCGACGCGTCGTCGTCGGCCGACTTGCTGGGCTTTGACGTCTTCTCGGACTTGGTGGCGCTCGGCGACTTCTTGTTACCGGGGTCCTTGTCGCCGTCGCCGCCGCTGCTGAGCGCCCAGGCGACGCCCACCGCGATCGCGATCACCGCGAGCACGGCGACGATCCACAGCTTGCCGCGGCCGCCTCCGCCGCCGCCCTTCCCGTTCCCGTCGAAACCGCCGTCGTCGCCGCCCGGCGGACGCAGCATCGGCTGCTGGGCCGTGCCGTTGTCACCGGGGTGCTGCATCGCCGTGGTGGCCGCGACACCCATCGCGGGCGTCGAGCCGCCCTCGTGCGCGTCGACGGGGCCGGTGTTCCAGGTGCCGGTGTGGCCACCCTGCTCGTACAGCATCTGCAGGCTGTACTGGACGAGCCCGCGCATCTCCTCGGCCGTCTGGAACCGGTCGTCCGGGTCCTTGGCGAGCGAGCGCATGACGAGGCCGTTCAGCTCCGGCGGCACCTCGTCCGTGACCTCGGAGGGCAGCAGGGGGGTGTCCTGGACGTGCTGGTAGACCACGGACAGCGGGGTCTCACCGGTGAACGGCGGGCGCAGTGCGAGAAGTTCGTAGAGCAGGCAGCCGACGGCGTACAGGTCGGAGCGGTGGTCGACGGCCTTGCCGAGGGCCTGCTCGGGCGAGAGGTACTGCGGGGTGCCCATGACCATGCCGGTCTGCGTCATGGTCGACTGCGCGCCGTGCAGGGCGCGCGCGATGCCGAAGTCCATCACCTTCACCGCGCCGGTGTTGGTGATGATCACGTTCGCGGGCTTGATGTCGCGGTGCACGATGCCGTGCTGGTGCGAGTACGCGAGCGCTTCCAGGACACCCGAGACGATGATCAGGGCCTGCTCGGCACCCGGCGCCTCCGCGCTGAGCAGGAGGTCGCGGATGGTGCGGCCCTCGACCAGCTCCATGACGATGTACGGGACCGTGCTCCCGGCGACGACGTCCTCGCCGGAGTCGTAGACCGCCACGACCGCGTGGTGGTTGAGCCCCGCGACCGACTGTGCCTCGCGGGTGAAGCGGGCCTTGGAGACCGGGTCCTCGGCGAGGTCGGAACGGAGCAGCTTGACGGCGACCTGGCGCCCGAGACGTACGTCCTCGGCGGCGAACACCTCCGCCATGCCGCCCCGGCCGAGTCTGCCGGTGAGGCGGTACCGCCCATCCCCAACGAGCCCGCCGTTACCCCACATCTCCGGCATATCTGACATACCGCCGCCAGTCGCCTCGGGGTCGGACGGGCCCTGAGCGCGCTGCTGCTGTGCCATCAGTCCTCGCCGTCGTTTCTGTCCATGCTTATCTGGGCTGCCGGATCCATGCTTCGGAGTACGTGCGGTTGCGAAATACCGACTCCGTCGGGCCACGCTACAGGCATCGGCCATGTCGCTGTTCCGAGATGGACCGGACATCCAACCCGTTGCCGTGCAGGCCTTGCAAATCGTGAGCGGGATATTTGCAGGCGGCCGATGACGATTCCGTGATCACTTGGGGCGATCGGCACCTGTCGTCGTGGCCAAGTTCACGCACGCGTAGGGGCCCGCCATGGGACGGGCCCCTACGTGTGTATCTGTTGACCTGTGTGTTGACCAGAGGTCCTGTGTGTTGACTAGAGGTACGGGCCGCCGGAGCGGCCGCCCGCGCGCGGGTCCTCGTCCTCCTCGTCGCCGCCGACCCCGGGCGGCAGAGCCCGGCGCATCTGCTCGAGCTGGGCGCGCGCCGCCATCTGCTGGGCGAACAACGTCGTCTGGATGCCGTGGAAGAGCCCCTCGAGCCAGCCGACCAGCTGGGCCTGCGCGATGCGCAGCTCGGCGTCGCTCGGGGTCGCCTCCTCCGTGAAAGGCAGGGAGAGCCGCTCGAGTTCCTCGACGAGTTCGGGGGCGAGACCGTCCTCGAGCTCCTTGACCGAACTGGAGTGGATCTCCTTGAGGCGCTGCCGGCTCGCTTCGTCCAGGGGAGCCGCGCGCACCTCTTCGAGCAGCTGCTTGATCATGCTGCCGATGCGCATCACCTTGGCGGGCTGTTCCACCATGTCGGTCACCGGGATCTCGCGGGACTCGTCGCCGCCACCGCCGCCAAGCGCCATGCCGTCCTGGCCCACGACCAGGACCTGCGGGTTCTCCGGCGACTGTTCGTTCCTCGGCATCTCCATGCCGCCATTCTCTCGTACGTCGCTGTCACATCTCGGTGGTGCCCCCGTGAGGAGCTGATCCACCGTGTCGGGCGGGCCAAAATCCGGCGTGCCTGTTTTATCCCTCTATGTGAGGCTAAGCACAAGCATCTGGACGAACGGGAGCGGAAGGGGGCTGGGGATGCGGCGGCTTCGGTGGGTGGCCGGGCTTCTCTTCTCCGTACTGCTGCCCCTGGCGGCGCCGGTGTCCCCGTCGTACGCGGCAGGGGCTACGTCGTACGTCGCCGGGCCTTCGTACGTGGCCGGGCCTTCGTCGTACGTCGCCGGGGCCTCTTCGTACGCTGCCCGGCCCGCGTCCGCTGCCCGGCCCGCTTCGTACGTCGCCGAGTTCCAGGCGTACGTCGCCGAGCCCTCGCCGCACGGGTCCCTCGCGGGGAGCCGGGCGGGCGTGGGCCGGACCCCGCCGGGGCGCGAGCTTCCCACTCCTGACGCCACCGGGGCCGCCGTGCTGCCCCCGGCCCCCACCGAGCCCCCGCCCGCCGTGTCGCAGGAACCGCGCCCCGAGCGGCCCACCCCCGAGCGGCAGGCCGTCGGCGAGCCCGGGACCGGGCCCTTGGTGAACGTGCTGCCGCTGGGGGCAGGACTGCTGCTCACGGGGCTCGGCCTCGGGCTCCTGGCGCTGCGACTGCGCCGGTGATCCAGGTCCCGCCGAGGGTTACGCGTTGGTGAGCAGGACCTTGCCGATGTGACCGGACTCCTCCAGGACCCGGTGGCCCTGCGCGGCGTCGCTCATCGGCAGCGTGTGGTCCACGATCGGCCGCACATGGCCGCCCTCGATCAGCGGCCACACGTGCTCGCGCACGGCCGCGACGATCGCCGCCTTCTCGGCCGTCGGGCGGGCCCGCAGCGTGGTCGCGGTGATGGCGCCGCGCTTTCCGAGCAAAGTGGCGATGTTGAGCTCGCCCTTCACCCCGCCCTGCATCCCGATGATGGCGAGCCGGCCATTGGTGGCGAGGGCGTCGACGTTGCGGTTCAGGTACTTGGCGCCCATGTTGTCGAGGATGACGTCCGCGCCGGCCCCGTCCGTGGCGTTCTTGATCTCTTCCACGAAGTCCTGCTCGCGGTAGTTGATGAGGATGTCCGCGCCGAGCTCCGCACAGAAGTCGAGCTTCTCCTTCGTGCCGGCCGTGACCGCGACCTTGGCGCCGACCGCCTTCGCGAGCTGGATCGCCATCGTGCCGATGCCACTGGAGCCGCCGTGCACGAGGAAGGTCTCGCCGGGCCGCAGATGGGCGATCATGAAGACGTTGGACCAGACGGTGCAGGTCACCTCGGGCAGCGCGGTGGCCGTGACCAGGTCGAGGCCCTGCGGCACCGGGAGAAGCTGCCCCGCGGGGACGGCGACCTTCTCGGCGTAGCCGCCGCCCACGAGCAGCGCACACACCTCGTCGCCGACCGACCAGCCGGAGACGCCGGCGCCGAGCGCGACGATCCGGCCGGCGCACTCCAGGCCGGGGTAGGGGGAGGAGCCGGACGGCGGACTGTAGAAGCCCTGCCGCTGGAGCAGATCGGCGCGGTTGACGGCGCTGGAGACCACCTCGACCAGGACCTCGCCCTCGCCGGGTACGGGATCGGGCACCTCCGTCCAGACAAGCGCCTCGGGTCCGCCGGGTTCCGGGATCGTGATCGCATACATGGCCGCGAGGCTACTCCCGCGGATCAGCCACGTGGAGATCATCCACCTCGCGGAAAGCATCGGCGTAGCGGAGGGGCCGGCTTCGCGGACGGGATCAGCTTCGCGGAGGGCATCGGCCTCGCGAACGGGGTCCCCCTCGCGAAGGGCATCGGCCTCGCAGACGGGGCCCCTCGCGGAGGCGACCAGCCTTGCGGACGGGCTCTCCCTCCCGGAGGGCATCTCGCGGACGGGATCAGCTTCGCGGACGGCGTATCCCTCGCAGAGGGCATCCGCCTCGCAGAGGCAAACAGCTTCGCGGAAGCGATCCCCCTCGCGGACGGAGTCTCCCTCCGGAGGGCATCCGCCTCGCGAACGGGATCCCCTCGCGGAGAGGGCCAGCCACACGGACAGGATCTCCCTCCCGGAGGGCATCTCGCGGACGGGATCAGCTTCGCGGACGGCGTATCCCTCGCAGAGGGCATCGGCCTTGCGGAGGCGATCCGCCTCGCGGACGGGCCCCCTCGCGCAGGGCATCGGCTTCGCGGAGGCGGTCAGTTTCGGGGGGTGGGCTTCATGTCCGGGGCCAGTTGGGTCATGGGCGTGACGCGGGTGATCGTGATGAGGCGGTCCGTCAGCTTGAGCGAGCCGACGGCCGAATCGTCGTAGCCGAGTACCCGGTGCCCACGGATGACGCTGACGACCAGGTCCTCCGTCTCCTTCGGCTGAAGCCCGACCTCCGCCTTGGTCACCGGGCGTTCGACCAGGTCGAGGCCGGAGCCCTTCTGGATGAGGTCCTCCATGACCATGCCCGCGTGCGGGCTGAGCACCGAGAGGCCGAGCAGCCGCCCCGCCGCACTGGCACTGGTGATCACGGCGTCGGCGCCGGACTGGCGCAGCAGCGGCGCGTTCTCCTCCTCACGGACCGCGGCGACGATCTTCGCCCCACGGTTCAACTGCCGTGCGGTGAGCGTCACCAGGACCGCCGTATCGTCTCGCTGCGTCGCGATGATGATCTTCCGGGCCCGCTGCACCTCGGCCTGCAAAAGGACCGAACTGCGCGTGGCATCGCCCGTCACGCCCGCGTATCCATGGGCGTTGGCGCTCTCGACGACCTTGGGGCTGGGGTCGACCACGACCACCTGCTCGGGCTTCAGGCCACTCGCGCAGACGGTCTCCACGGCGCTGCGACCCTTGGTTCCGAAGCCGACGACGACAGTGTGGTCACGCAAGGTGGACCTCCAGCGTTTCAGGCGCCATTCCTCCCGCGTCCGCTCGGTGAGGACTTCGAGCGTCGTGCCGACCAGGATGATCAGGAAGAGCACACGCAGCGGCGTGATGACGAAGATATTGGTGAACCGCGCCGCGTCACTGACCGGCGTGATGTCGCCGTATCCCGTGGTGGAGAGCGTGACGGTCGCGTAGTAGAACGAGTCGAGCAGGTCGACATGGCCATCTGAGTTGTCGTTGTAGCCGTCTCGGTCGATCCACACGATCAGCGCGGTGACGACGAGCACGGTGAGCGCTATCAGCACGCGCCGAGCCACTTGGAGGAGCGGACGCTCGACGACCTGCCGAGGGAGTTTCACCCGGTAGGTCGCGGTCCGCTCGTCCTCTTGGCGTGCGATGGCGTCATCGCCGGCCAGTTTCACGTGAAACACCCTTCGTTTCCCGCCGGGTTGAGGCCGGGCAGACCGGGGTTCCACGACCACGGCAGGTCGAGGATCTCCACCTCCTGGCCCTCCTTGGCGCCGCCGGGCGGGATGACGGCGAGCCCATCGGCGGCCGCGATACCGCGCAGCATGGCCGGACCGTTGTAGTGCAGCGGCACCGCCCACTCGTGCCCACTGCCGTCGTCCTGCCGCAGCACGATGGGGATGAGACGGGTGTCGTGTGGGTGGCCGGGAGCGGGGGTGTGCAGGGGGGCGGTGTACGCGTCCGCGGTACGGCCCACGTCCAACTGCCGCCGCCCATCCTGGACTTGCCGCTGCGCGGAGCTGTGCGTCTGGTCCTGCGCCCGGCCCGAGAGCACCCGGAGCAGCGGTTCGGCGAGCGTGGCCAGGCCGGAGACGGCGGCCAGGGGGTTGCCGGGGAGCCCGACGAGGTGCTGCCCCTCCTTGAGCCGGGCCAGCAGCATCGGGTGGCCGGGGCGGACGGCGACCCCGTCGACGAGGAGTTCGGCGTCGAGGGCGCGCAGGGTGGGGTGCACGTGGTCGACGGGTCCGAACGCGGTGCCGCCAGTGGTCACAACCAGGTCGGTACCGGCCTCTCGTACCGCCTTGAGCAGCGCCTTCGCATCGTCACCGAGCCGGCGTACGGCGGTCACCTCGACGCCGAGCGCGCGCAGCCAGTGCGGGAGCATCGGGCCGAGCGCGTCCCGGATGAGGCCCTCGCGGGGGAGGCCGGAGGTGAGCAACTCATCGCCGAGGATCAGCACTTCGACCGTCGGGCGCGTGACGACGGTCACGGTGTCGTACCCCGCGGCGGCGGCAAGACCGAGGACGGCCGGGGTGACGAGGGCGCCCGCGGGCAGCAGCAGCTCGCCGCTGCGGCACTCCTGGCCGCGCGGGCGGATGTCCTGGCCATGGACGACCTCGCGCAGCGGGTGCAGCTGGCCGCCCGCGTCGATGTGGCCGTGCTCGCTGCGGATGACGGCGGTGGCGTCCGAGGGGACACGGGCTCCGGTCGCGATCGCCGCGGCCTCGCCGTCGGCCAGCGGGGCGGGCGGCTCGTGCCCGGCGAGCAGCCCTTCGCCGCCCACGGCCCAGGGGCCCGGGCCTGCGACGACCCAGCCGTCCATCGCCGAGGTGTCGAAGGACGGCAGGTCCGTCAGGGCGGTCAACGGGGCGGCGAGGACCAGGCCGAGCGCCTGGTCGAGCGGGACGCTTCGCGCTCCGCGGGGTCCGCGTTCGGCCCGTGCCGCGGTGCGGCGGGCAGCGGCCCAGGAGGTCGCGGCGGGGCGGGAGGTGTGGCGGGGCGACGAGGCGGCGGTGGGCGGGGCGGAGGTGCCGGGGCCGGGGGACGTGGGGGCTGTGGGGCCCGTGGCCTCTGGGGCGGACGGTTCCGGGCGTCGGGCGGCGGGCCGGTTGTCGTTCGCCAGGGCGATCGCCTCGTCCACGTCGACGTCCATCGGGTCGATGCCCACCGGGGCGGTCTGCGCGGACCGCCCGCTGTGGGCGCTCATCCCGCGTCCGGCTGGGAATCGGTCTCCGGCTCGGAACCGGAACCCGGCTCGGATTCGGCCTCTTGCGCCCAGCGGTTGGCCAGCTCGGCCGCCTTCGCCGCGGCCGATGCCACGGCTTCGGGCCCGCCCCCTGCCTGCGCCGCCGCGTATCCCACGAGGAACGTCGTCAGCGGCGCCGCGGGGCGCGCGACGCCGTGCGCGGCGTCCCGGGCGAGGTCGAGCAGAACGCCCGTGTCGACGTCCAGGTCGATACCCAGTTCGTTCTTGGCTGCGGTGATCCATTCGTCAAGCACTCGTCCATGCTCCCTGATACGTGACCGGGCGGCGGCGATGTCGTCCCAGGTGTCGCAGTCGAACGACGCGACGGGGTCGGTGATGCGGATGAGGCTGAGGTTACGGGTGAGCAGACGCAGCGGCAGTCCATTGAGGTCACCGTGCTCGGCGGCGAGTTCGCCGAGCACGCGGTGAAGCGCCGCGTACCGGTAGGCGGCGACAAGCGGCTGGTCACGGCCGTCACCGTCGGCCAACAGGGCGCCGTCGACGCCGCTGACGGCCTCACTGCCGAGGGCGTCGCTGTCGAGGGCGTCGCTGTCGAGAGCATCGAGCAGCGCTCGTACCGTGTGCTCCCCCAGGAACGGCAGATCGGCGGAGAGCACAAGAACGCTCTCCGCCTCGGAGCCGACTGCCGCGACTCCCGCCCGCAGCGCGGCCAGCGGCCCCCCACCCGGCGGCTCCTCGCGGGCCCAGACGACGGGGCGCGCGGTGCGCCGCGGCTCGGCGACCACGACGGTGGTGCGGGCCCCCACGCACGCGTGCAGGACCCGGTCGAGCAGCGCGCGACCGCCGATCCGCACACCGGGCTTGTCCGCGCCGCCGAGCCGGCGCGCGCCGCCCCCGGCGAGGACGATGGCGTCGTACGCGTTCATCCCCCGAGTATGGGCTCACGGGCGATCATTGCCACCAGGCGGGCGGGCGATCCTTGCCATCTGGCCCACCGGGCCGCCCGGTCACAGGGTGCGCAGCAGCACCGCCGGTTGTTCCACGCAGTCCGCGACGTACCGCAGGAAGCCGCCCGCCGTGCCGCCGTCGCACACCCGGTGGTCGAAGGTGAGCGAGAGCTGGACGACCTGGCGGACCGCCAACTCCCCTTCGTGCACCCAGGGCTTGGCGGCTATTCGGCCGACGCCGAGCATGGCCGCCTCGGGGTGGTTGATGATCGGCGTGGAGCCGTCGACACCGAACACCCCGTAGTTGTTCAACGTGAAGGTGCCGCCGGTGAGTTCCGCGGGCGACAGCTTCCCGGCCCGTGCCGCGTCGGTGAGCCGGGCGAACTCGGCGCTCAGTGATTCGGCTCCGCGCGCGTGGGCGTCCCGTACGACGGGCACGACCAGGCCGCGGTCGGTCTGCGCGGCGAACCCGAGGTGCACCTCGTCGAGCCGGACGAGCTCGCGTCGCTCGGTGTCGACCTTGGCGTTCAGCTCCGGGTAGCGGGCCAGGGCCGCGGTGCAGATGCGGGCCAGGAGCGCGAGCACGGAGATCTTCGGCCCGCCTGCGTAATTCATCGCCACGCGTGCGTGCATGAGTTCCGTGGCGTCGGCGTCCACCCAGCAGGTCGCGTCGGGTATCTCGCGCCGACTGCGGGACATCTTGTCCGCCACGGCCCCACGAATGCCGCGCAGAGGGGTGCGGTGCTCCTGCCGGGGAGCGGCGGGGGTGGGGGCGGGGGTGCGCCCAGGCGCGGCGGTCGCCTCGGCGGCGGCGGTCGCCGCGCTCGCCGCGTTTTCCACGTCTCCCCTGAGGATGAGCCCGTCTGGGCCGGATCCGGTCAGCTCTCTGAGGTCCACGCCGCGCTCACGGGCGAGCTTGCGGACGAGCGGGGAGATCACCGGGACCGGCCCCTGGGCCCTCGGAGCACTCTCCGGTGACGGTGCGACGGGCACGCTGTCCAGCGGCGCGGGCCGCACCCGCCTGCGCCGGGTCGGCGCGGTGGCGGTCCCGTACCCCACCAGCACGTTCCCCGAGCCCTCGGCCTTCTCCGTCTTCGTGGGCTCCTCGGCGGCAGCGGCCGGGGCCGACGCGGGGACGTCCGAAAGCGGCACGTCCGAAGACGACCGCGCGCCCACCGCCACCATCAACAACGGCGCCCCGACCGGCAGTTCGCTGCCCTCGTCGCCGAAGCGGGCCGTGACCACGCCGCCGTACGGGCACGGCACCTCGATCATCGCCTTGGCGGTCTCCACCTCGACGACGGGCTGGTCGACGGCGACGACGTCACCGACTCCCACCAGCCACTGCACGATCTCCGCCTCGGTGAGTCCCTCCCCGAGGTCGGGCAGCTTGAACTCGAGCACCTGCGCCATTACCCCACCCTCCCTCACTGATCCCATTGCAGCCGGGCCACCGCGTCCAGTACCCGGTCCACTCCGGGCAGATGGTGCCGCTCCAGCATGGGCGGCGGATACGGAATGTCGAAACCGGCCACCCGCAGCACCGGCGCCTCCAAATGGTGGAAGCAACGCTCGGTCACGCGCGCGGCGATCTCCCCGCCGGGCCCGCCGAAGCCGCCCGACTCGTGCACGACGATCGCGCGTCCCGTGCGCCGGACGGACTCGGTGACCGTCGCGTCGTCGAACGGGACCAGCGAGCGCAGGTCGACCACTTCAAGATCCCACCCCTCCCCTCGAGCCGCCTCGGCCGCCTCCAGACAGACGGGGACGGACGGGCCGTACGTGATCAGCGTGGCACTGGTGCCGGGGCGGCGAACCACTGCCGTACCTATCGGAAGAACGTCTTCCGGCGCCTCGGGGTTCCACGAATCCCTCGCCCAATAAAGGCGCTTGGGTTCCAGGAAGACGACCGGGTCGTCGGAGGCGATGGACTGCCGCAGCAGCCCGTACGCGTCCGCGACCGTGGCCGGCGTGACGACGGTCAGGCCCGGCGTCGCCATGTAGTACGCCTCGGAGGAGTCACTGTGGTGCTCCACACCGCCGATCCCGCCGCCGTACGGCACCCGCACGGTGATGGGCAGCGGCATGGCGCCGCGCGTCCGGTTGCGCATCCGCGCGACGTGCGAGATCAGTTGCTCGAAGGCGGGGTACGCGAACGCGTCGAACTGCATCTCCACGACCGGGCGCAAGCCGTACATCGCCATGCCCACGGCGGCGCCGAGGATGCCCGCCTCGGCGAGCGGCGTGTCCGTGCAGCGGTCCTCGCCGAACTCCTTCGCGAGCCCGTCGGTGATCCGGAAGACGCCGCCCAGGGTGCCCACGTCCTCGCCCATGACGTGCACGGCCGGGTCCTCGGCCATGGAGTCGCGCAGCGCGCGCCCGAGGGCCTGCGCCATGGTGGCGGGCTTGGTTCTGGGCGGCCTGGCCACAGTGGTCATGCCTGCTCCCCTTCCGCCTCGGCGTCCAGCTCGGCCCGCAACAGCGCCGCCTGCTCACTCAGTTGGGGGGTCTGCTCGGCGTACACGTCACCGAACAGGTCCATCGGGTCGAGGGCGGGGTCCTGGTTCATCCGCGCGCGCAGCTCGGCCGCCTGTTCCTCCGCGCCGTCGCGCACGGCCTGGACACCGGCCTCGTCGATGAGGCCGCGGCCGGTCAACTCCCGCTCCAGGAGCAGGATCGGGTCGTGCGCGCGCCACATCTCGACCTCGGCGTCGCTGCGGTAGCGGGTCGCGTCGTCGGCGTTCGTGTGCGCGTCCATCCGGTACGTGACGGCCTCGACCAGCGTCGGACCACCGCCCTCACGCGCGCGGGTGACGGCGTCGGTCAGCACCTCGTGCAGAGCCGCCGCGTCGTTCCCGTCGACCAGGCGGCCCGGCATCCCGTACCCGACGGCCTTGTGGGCCAGGGACGGCGCCGCGGTCTGCTTGGCCAGCGGCACGGAGATGGCGAACCCGTTGTTCTGCACGAGGAAGACGACCGGCGCCTGCCACACGGCGGCGAAGTTCAGCGCCTCGTGGAAGTCGCCCTCACTGGTGCCGCCGTCGCCGACCATGGCGAGCGCCACCACATCGTCGCCCTTGAGTTGCGCGGCATGTGCGAGGCCCACGGCGTGCGGGAGCTGCGTCGCGAGCGGGGTGCAGAGCGGCGCGATGTGGTGCTCGCGCGGGTCGTATCCGGTGTGCCAGTCGCCCCGCAACAGGGTCAGGGCCTGTACGGGGTCGAGGCCGCGGGCGACGGCGGCGAGGGTGTCGCGGTAGCTGGGAAAGAGCCAGTCCCGCTCCTCGAGGACCAGCGCCGCGGCGACCTCGGCGGCCTCCTGGCCGACCGTCGAGGGGTACACGGCGAGGCGGCCCTGCTTGGTCAGCGCGGTCGCCTGCACGTTGTACCTGCGGCCGCGCACCACCTCCGTGTACAGGCGGCGCAGCAGCTCGGGGTCGACGCGGGCGGCGGCGTCGGTGCCCAGGACCCGGTGGGGCTCGGCGTCGGGCAGCAGCGGCGCGGGGTCCGTGCGGGGCTGCCAGGCGGGCGGCGGCACAGGCCTGCCGCGCGTGTCCCGCTGGTCCATGACCGTCATGACGGCACCTCCTCGGGGGAGCGGCTCGGACGGCGCGTCGTGTGATGCGCCTCACCTACCGATTGTTCGGTCGACGGCACATTTTGGCTACAGGCACCTCCAGGCTGTGGACAATCGGTTCTCCACAGCCTGAGATGAATGCAGTACGTCCATGGTAAGGAGGCGGGGGCGGATGGCATCTGAACAAATGGCCGACGGCTCCGGGAGCCCGGTCCAGGACCCCGCGGCCCGCCCGCTGGACGCGATCGACCGGGACATCCTGCAGCTGCTGCTGAAGGACGGGCGGGCGTCGATACGCTCCGTCGCCGAGCAGGTC
The DNA here is from genome assembly GCF_053592315.1 of Streptomyces sp. NPDC002754. Classification (NCBI taxonomy): domain Bacteria; kingdom Bacillati; phylum Actinomycetota; class Actinomycetes; order Kitasatosporales; family Streptomycetaceae; genus Streptomyces; species Streptomyces sp. NPDC002754. The sequence continues at coordinate 46,352 of NZ_JBSFVM010000002.1, read as the reverse complement.
CATGTGTCCCGGGCGAACGCCTACGCGCGGATCAACCGCCTCATCGAGGACCGCGTGATCCGCGGTTTCGGCGCCCGCGTCAACCACGAGCGGGCCGGGCAGGGCGCCTCCGCCTACATCACGCTCAAGATCGTCCAGAACACCTGGCGGACCGTGCGGGAGCAGCTGCGCCGGCTGCCGGAGGCCTCGCACATCGCACTGGTCAGCGGCGATTTCGACGTCCTGATCCTGGTGCACACGCAGGACAACAGGGCCCTGCGCGACCTGGTCCTCACCAAGCTCCAGTCAATCCCCGAGGTGCTGAGCACGCGCACGCTGCTGGTCTTCGACGAGGAAGACCTCGAAGGGAGCGCGCCCGACTCCTGAGGGCTCCCGAGGACTCTCAGGGGGTCAGCCGGCCTTGCGCAGCCCCTGGAAGACCAGCTCGACCACGGCGTCCGCCACTTCACGGTCGCCGAGCCCGCCGCCGTCCGGCCGGTACCACTCCACCAGCGAGTTGATCATCCCGAAGACGAGCCGCGTGGCGAGCCGCACCTCGATGTCACCGCGTACCTCCCCGTCGGCCGCGGCCGCCCTGAGCAGCTGGGCGACCTGGTGGTCGAACTCCCTGCGCCGCTCCATGGCCCACCGCTCGGTGTCGGTGTTGCCACGCACCCTCAACAGAAGGGTCACGTAGGGCAGTTCACCGGTGAGCACCTCGACCATGCGCCGTGTGACGTACTCCAGGCGCTCGATCGCGTGCCCCGCGCGCGCGGGTTGCTCGTCGAGGATCGCGAAGAGGCCGTCGAGCGCGCGGCTCACGGCGCGGCGCAGCAGCTCCTCCTTGCCCGTCACATGGTGGTAGATCGACGACTTGGAGATGCCGGCCGCCTTGGACAGGTGCTCCATGGATGTGCCGTCGTAGCCGCGCTCGTTGAAGACGGTGACCGCGACCGCGAGCAGGCTGTCGGGCGTGTAGGTGTCGCGGCGCGCACCCGTGTCCCGTCGTGCGGTGGTCATGCGGAGCCCTCTCGCTTCTTCTCGACGAGACGGTCAAGTGCTGTCATGCACGTGATCCTCCCGTACGCGGCGCAGCCCCGGGGCTCGGGGGCTCATCGGGTGCGTATCCGGACGGTTTTCCACAGCTTTTCCGCACCCCCTTGTCCCGACCGATCGTTCGGTTACTCTAACTCTGTTGGCTCGCCCCTGCCCAGCCCAGGAGGAGTTGGTCCCCCATGGCCGCCGCCGAACTCACCGCGCACGACCTGATCGCCAAGCACCGGCCGACGCTCGACCAGACGCTGGTGACGATCCGTACGCGCGCGTACTGGTCCCCGCACCCGGAGCACCCCAAGGCGTATGGGGAGAACGGGAGCCTGAGCATGCCCGAGGGCAAGGCCGCCTTCGACGCCCTGCTCGGCACCCGACTCGACCTCGGACAGCCCGGCACGGACGAATTCGTGGGCGGTGAAGTGTCGCCGTACGGGATCGAGTTGGGCGTGACGTACCCGCACGCCGACATCGACGTGCTGCTTCCGGCCATGCGCGCGGGCATGCGCGCGTGGCGCGAGGCGGGCGCCGAGGTGCGCGCGGTGACATGTCTGGAGATCCTGGCCCGGATCAGCGCGCGGACGCACGAGTTCGCGCACGCGGTCATGCACACCAGCGGCCAGGCCTTCATGATGGCGTTCCAGGCTGGCGGACCGCACGCGCAGGACCGCGGCCTGGAGGCGGTGGCGTACGCGTACGCGGAGCAGGTGCGGACCCCGGACACCGCGGAGTGGTCCAAGCCCCAGGGCAAGCGCGATCCCCTGGTCCTGGCCAAGGAGTTCACCCCGGTGGCGCGCGGCGTCTCCCTGCTGGTCGGCTGCAACACGTTCCCTACGTGGAACGGGTATCCGGGCCTGTTCGCCTCCCTGGCCACCGGCAACCCGGTCCTGGTGAAGCCGCACCCGCGCGCGGTGCTGCCCCTCGCGCTCACCGTGCAGGTGGCCCGCGAGGTCCTCTCCGAGGCGGGCTTCGACCCGAACCTGGTGGCGCTCGCTGCCGAGCGGCCCGGAGAGGGCATCGCCAAGGCCCTGGCCGTACGCCCCGAAATCAAGATCATCGACTACACGGGGTCCACGGCCTTCGGTGACTGGCTGGAGACGAACGCCCGGCAGGCTCAGGTCTACACGGAGAAGGCAGGCGTCAACACGGTCGTGATCGACTCGACCGACGACTACAAGGGCATGCTGGCGAACCTGGCGTTCTCGCTGTCCCTGTACAGCGGCCAGATGTGCACCACGCCGCAGAACCTCCTGGTGCCGCGCGCGGGCATCACCACGGACGAGGGCCCGAAGGCGTACGACGAGGTGGTGGCCGACCTCGCGAAGTCGGTCGGTGGCCTGCTCGGCGACGACGCCCGGGCGAACGGACTGCTGGGCGCGCTGGTCAACCCGGACGTGAAGGCCCGGCTCGACGCCGCCCCCGGCATCGGCGAAGTCGCCCTGCCATCACGGGAGATCAGCAACCCGGACTTCCCCGACGCCGTGGTCCGTACGCCGGTGATCGTGAAGCTGGACGGAGCGCGGAAATACTGGGACGGGGCGGACGCGGAAGGCGCCTACATGAGCGAGTGCTTCGGCCCGGTCTCCTTCGCGGTCTCCGTCGACTCGACCGGTGACGCGGTGGACCTCCTGCGCCACACGGTGCGCGAGAAGGGCGCCATGACGGTCGGCGCTTACACCACCTCCAAAGAGGTGGCCCGCGCCGTCGAGGACGTCTGTCTGGAGGAGTGCGCGCAGCTCTCGCTCAACCTGACGGGCGGGGTGTACGTGAACCAGACGGCGGCGTTCTCCGACTTCCACGGCTCGGGCGGCAACCCCGCAGCGAACGCGGCCCTGTGCGACGGCGCCTTCGTGGCGAACCGCTTCCGGGTGGTGGAGGTACGGCGCGCGGCCGCCTAGGGGGCCTGGGTGCTGTGTGCGCTCCAGTGGAAGAGCGTCATGCCGACGCTGGTGGCCAGGTTGTAGCTGGATACCTGCGGCCGCATCGGCAGCGACACCAACTGGTCGGCACGCGCGCGTAGTTCGGCGGAGAGGCCGCTGCGCTCGGACCCGAAGGCCAGCAGGGCGTCGTCGGGCAGCTTCAGGCCGCGGATGTCCGCGCCCTCGGGGTCGAGCGCGTACAGCGGCCCGCTCGGCAGTTCGTCGACGTCGAGCCGCTCGACGGCGGTCGCGAAGTGCAGCCCTGCCCCGCCCCGTACGACAGTGGGGTGCCAGGGGTCGAGGTCACCCGTGGTGACGACACCGGTGGCGCCGTAGCCGGCGGCGAGACGGATCACGGCGCCCGCGTTGCCGAGGTTGCGCGGGTTGTCGAGCACGACGACGGGGCTGGTGCGTGCTGGCCGCCCAAGCGCGGCGAGGTTGTCGGCCCGCGCGGGGCGCCCGGCGAGCGCGGCGACTCCGGTGGGGTGCAGCCGCGGTACGAGCCCACGCAGCACCTCCTCCGGAACCTCCACGAGGAGCCGCTCCAGGTCCCCCGCGACATCGGGGGCGAGCTCGTCGGCCAGGGCGAGCGCACCGGCCGGGTCGACGGCGAGCGCCACCGGGACGTCGGCGCCGAAGCGTACGGCGTGCTTGAGGGCGTGGAATCCATCGAGCAGCACCGCGGAGTCCGCGAGCCGCCGCCAGGCACGCACGGCGTCCTCGGCGGCCCCGTTCCCCGCGCTCTGTGGGCGCTCCGGCCGCTCGTCCCGCATGCCGCCCGCGCCGTCCGCCGTACTCGTCCCGTTCACGGCAGGAAGCCTACGTGCGCACGGCCGCCTGCTCCGCCGGCACCGGTTCGCCGTCGGCCTCCGCGAGACGGTCGGGCTCGACCTCCGCCTTCGTAGAGGAGAAAACGCGACCACGCGTGCGTGCCGCCCAGCCGCCGACGCGCACCAAGAAGGACGTCGGCAGGAACACCGCGTCCGCGGCGATCATCGCGAGCGAGAAGAACGGCAGCCCGAGCACGACGGCGATGACCGCGTGCTCCAGCATCATGAACACCAACAGGACATTCTTGAGGCGCCGGTTGAAGACGGTGAACGGAAAGGCGACCTGGACGACCACGGTCCCGTAGGTCACGAGCAGCACCATCGGGCCATACGTGGTCAGCAGGTCGCCCAGGGCGGGCCACGGCGAGAAGTAGTCCAGGTGGAGCGGGTAGTAGACCGCGGTGCCGTCCTGCCATCGGCTGCCCTGGATCTTGTACCAGCCCGCCGTCGCGTAGATCAGACACGCCTCGACCATCACCACGAGCAGCCCGGCGTTGTGCATGAGGTTGGTGACGACGTCGCACAGGAGTCGGGAATCGCCCTGCGGATCACGGCGGTTCACGGACCACCACACCGCTTGGGCCGCCCACATTCCCCAGAAGAACAGCAGCCAGCCGCCGCCGACCTTCCCGGTGAACGTCATCGCGGCGAGCAGCAGCCCCATGACCCACCACAGCACGATGCCGAACCGGTCCTCGGCCCCGCGACGCGCCCGGCGGGCGTCCAGCGACCAGACCTGCCCGCACCGCGTGAAGACGAGGTAGATCGACATGAGGTGGATGACGTTGTCGCCGCCGTCCCCCATGAAGACGCTGCGGTTCTGCAGGGACAGCACACCGATCATGAAGATGACCGACATGGTGCGGGTGCGCCAGCCCACCATCAGGAGCGCTGACGACACCACGGCCACTATGTAGACCAGTTCGAACCAGGCCTGCCCGTCGGACCACATGAGCGCGGTGAACGCGTGGTTGTCCTCGGTGAGCTGTTGCGCCATGCCCCAGCTCCACGGCCCGTCGGGGCCGTACATCTCCTGCCGGTGCGGGAACTCGCGCAGCAGGAAGAGCAGCCAGGTCGCGGAGAACCCGATGCGGATCACGGCGCTCTGATAGGGGCCGAGCGCGGCCCCGGTGATCTTCTGGAGACCGTCGCTCAGCCGCTGCTGCGCTCGGCTCATGGGACCCGTGCTGTCCATGGGGCGCATGTCGCTCATGGGGCGCGTGTCGCTCATCGGTCACCACCCGCCGGGGCCTGCAGGCGCACGCGCGTGCCGCTGTCGAGCGGTGCGTCGCTCGAGGTGACCGTCCACCACGGCACCACCCGGTACGCCGGTTTCTGGTCCACCTTCTCGTCACTCCACTTCGGGGACTCGACCGCGGTCGTCATCGAGCGGATCTGCACGCGCTCGATCTGCTCGCCCTTGCCCGCGGCCCCGAGCCGGTCGAGGCGCAGCACGAGGATGCGGCGGAGGTACTGCTCGGACAGGGTGCCGCGCAGACCATTCGGCCGGTTCTGCGCGTCGTGGGTGCCCGTGTAGACGTCCCAGGCGCGGCGCAGCTCGTTCTGCTGGGTGTGGCTGGGCAGCAGGTTCCCGTCGATGGCGGCGCCGTCCTGCGCGGACAGGCCGTACCAGCGGGTCGCGCGCAGCTCGCCGTCGGTCGTGCGCAGCTCGGCGCGGGCCTGCACCGCGATGTTCTGCTGCAGCGGGTTGGGCGCGAACAGCTTCCAGTTCTGCTCGAACTCCGGGTAGACCCACGCGCCGACGAGCGCACCGTGCTGCTTGCTGATCGTGTTCGACGGCGCGACGTGCAGGAACACCATCAGGATGTGGACGCAGGTGAAGAGCGCGACACCGATGAGCGCGAGAACGGCGGTCAGCTGATAACCGGGGGAGAGCGCCGCGATCCCACGTCGCTCGGGCACCTCGGACCGCCCCTCGCCCGACTCCGGTCCTGACGGCTCTGACGGCTCTGACGATCCCGGTGACGAGGGTCCCGACGGCTCGGGCAGGCGGGGTCCCGGCGGAGCCGATGGCTCCGTCGTGAGCCGGGCGCCCTCGTCCGCGGCGCCTGCTTCTGTCTCCATCGGTGCTCCCCGATCCCGATCCGGTCTGGCGGTCCCCGACCCATCCGCCGAGCGAACCGTACTGGGGAGCGCCCGCACGGCACAGTCGTCCGAGGTTATCCACAGGCCGCCCGCACAGGGTTGACACCTTACGGCGCCGAGACCCACCATTGAATCCGACGAACCGAACGATCGGTCGGGAGCTGGTGAGGCCCCCGGTCCGAGGTCGGGCAACCAAGGTCGAGGGGGACCGGGCATGGCGACAGCAACCCCGCAGCACCGCACAGCCGAAGCAGGGGCGGACGGCGCCGCCGAGTCGGCCGACGCCGCGTTCCAGGCCGTGTTCGACGCGGCGGTGGCAGCGGACGAGCGCATCGAGCCCCGCGACTGGATGCCCGACGCCTACCGTGCGACGCTCGTGCGCCAGATCGCCCAGCACGCCCACTCCGAGATCATCGGCATGCAGCCGGAGGCGAACTGGATCACGCGCGCCCCCTCGCTGCGCCGCAAGGCGATCCTGATGGCGAAGGTCCAGGACGAGGCGGGGCACGGCCTCTACCTCTACAGCGCGGCGGAAACGCTCGGCACGGGCCGCGACGAGCTGCTCGACAAGCTGCACAGCGGTCGCCAGAAATACTCCTCGATCTTCAATTACCCGACGCTGACCTGGGCCGACGTCGGAGCGATCGGCTGGCTCGTGGACGGCGCGGCGATCACCAACCAGGTGCCGCTGTGCCGCTGCTCTTACGGTCCTTACGCGCGGGCGATGGTGCGGGTCTGCAAGGAGGAGTCCTTCCACCAGCGCCAGGGATACGAGCTGCTGCTCGCGCTCAGCCGCGGCACCGAGGCCCAGCACGCGATGGCCCAGGACGCCGTGGACCGCTGGTGGTGGCCGTCCCTGATGATGTTCGGGCCGCCCGACGACGAGTCCGCGCACTCCGCGCAGTCCATGGAGTGGAAGATCAAGCGGCACTCGAACGACGAGCTGCGCCAGCGCTTCGTGGACATCTGTGTCCCCCAGGCCGAGTCCCTCGGACTCACACTCCCCGACCCGGAGCTGAGGTGGAACGAGGAGCGGGGGCAGCACGATTTCGGCGCCATCGACTGGTCGGAGTTCAAGGCAGTCCTCAAGGGCGACGGGCCGTGCAACGAACAGCGCATCACCCAGCGCAAGCGTGCCCACGACGAGGGCGCGTGGGTGCGCGAGGCCGCCGCGGCCCACGCGGCCAAGCACTCCCCGGCGGCTTCCGGGGCGACGCGAGAAGGCAGGGCGGCATGAGCGACACCCCGAGCAGCGCCTCCGATACCGGTACCGGCACCGGCTCCCCCGGCGCCGATTCCTCCGGCACCGCGGACTGGCCCCTGTGGGAGGTCTTCGTGCGCTCCCGCCGCGGCCTCTCCCACACGCACGCCGGCAGCCTGCACGCCCCGGACGCGGAGCTGGCACTGCGCAACGCGCGCGACCTCTACACCCGTCGCGGCGAGGGCGTCTCCCTGTGGGTCGTGCCGTCCGCGGCGATCACCGCCTCCTCGCCGGACGAGAAGGACCCGTTCTTCGAGCCCGCCGCCGACAAGCCCTACCGGCACCCGACGTTCTACGAGATCCCGGAAGGGGTGAAGCACCTGTGACGCGCCCTGGGACGACGCAGCCTGATACGACGCGGCCCCGCACGCACGGCACGGCCGACACCGCATCCGCCGCCGTGGCCCTCGGTGACGACGCTCTGGTGCTCTCGCACCGTCTGGGGGAGTGGGCGGGCCACGCACCGGTCCTCGAAGAGGAGCTGGCCCTCGCGAACATCGCGCTCGACCTGCTCGGCCAGGCCCGCGTCCTACTGAGCCTGGTGGGCGACGAGGACGAGCTGGCGTACCTGCGCGAGGAGCGCGCCTTCCGCAACGCGCAACTGGTCGAGCAGCCGAACGGGGACTTCGCCCACACCATCATCCGGCAGCTCTACTTCTCGACCTACCAGCAGCTCCTGTACGCCCAACTGGCCGAGACAGACTCCGAGTTCGCTCCACTGGCCGCCAAGGCGGTCAAGGAGGTCGCCTACCACCAGGACCACGCCCGGCAGTGGACGCTGCGCCTCGGGGACGGCACGGAGGAGAGCCACACACGGACGCAGCACGCGGTCGACGCGTTGTGGCGGTACACCGGCGAGCTGTTCCAGCCGGTTCCCGGCCTGGGGTTCAACCCGCAGATATTGCAGGCCAGTTGGACCTCGACCATCGCCGGCACGCTGCGGGAGGCGACGCTGACCGTGCCCGAGGGCCCGCAGCTCGGCGCCTGGAGCGCCGGGGCCGGCCGGCAGGGCGTGCACACCGAGTCCTTCGGCAGGATGCTCGCCGAGATGCAGCATCTGCACCGCAGCCACCCGGGGGCGTCATGGTGACCACGGCGCACACCTACCAGGGCCCGCGAGCCGGGGACCAGCAGGAGACCCCGCTCGAAGCCGAACTGCGCGGGTTGGCCGGTTCCGTGCCCGACCCCGAGCTGCCCGTCCTGAACCTGGAGGAGCTGGGCGTGCTGCGCGCTGTGCACCTGCACGGGCCCGGCCGCGTGGAGGTCGAGCTGAGTCCCACGTACACCGGCTGTCCCGCGATCGAGACGATGTCGGCGGACATCGAGCGGGTGCTGCACGAGCACGGGATCCCCGAGGTCACCGTCCGCCCGGTACTCACCCCGGCCTGGTCGACGGACGACATCACTCCTGAAGGCCGCCGCAAGCTGCGGGAGTTCGGCATAGCGCCGCCGCGCACCACCCGCGCACCGGCGGACCCGGTCACGCTCTCCCTCGGCCCCACCCGGCACGCCGCCGCCCCGGCCACCGCGGAGCCCATCGCCTGCCCGCACTGCGGGTCGACGGACACCGAACTGCTGAGCCGGTTCTCCTCCACCGCCTGCAAGGCGCTGCGCCGCTGCCTGTCCTGCCGCGAACCCTTCGACCACTTCAAGGAGTTGTGATGGCGCACGAATGGGGACGGGCCCGATTCCACCGGCTCCGCGTCGCGGCGGTGGACCGACTCACCGACGACTCCGTGGCACTGACCCTCGCCGTACCGCCCCCGCTGCGCGAGGCGTACCGCTTCACTCCGGGGCAGCACCTCGCCCTGCGCCGCACCGTGGACGGAGCGGAGATCCGGCGCACGTACTCGATCTGCTCGACCGCCCCGGCGGACGAGGGACCGAGCAGCCTCCGGGTCGGCGTGCGCCTGGTCGACGACGGCGCCTTCTCCACGTACGCACACAAGGAGATCGCCGTCGGTGACGAGCTGGAGGCGATGACCCCGGCCGGCCGCTTCACCCTCGACCCGAGCCCCACCGCAGCCGACACCGGCTCCGCGCCCGCAGCCACCACCGGCCACTACGTCGCGGTGGTCGGCGGCAGCGGCATCACCCCGGTCCTGTCCATCGCCGGCACCCTCCTGGACCGGGCACCGCACGCGCGGTTCTGCCTGATACGCAGCGACCGCAGCACCGCGTCGACGATGTTCCTGGAGGAGGTCGCCGACCTGAAGGATCGGTACCCGGACCGGTTCCAGCTGGTCACCGTGCTCTCCCGGGAGGATCAGCAGGCGGGCCTGGCGTCCGGTCGGCTCGACCAGGAGCGGCTCACCGAGCTGCTGCCCGCACTGCTGCCGGTGGAGCGGGTGGCGGGCTGGTACCTGTGCGGACCGTACGGGCTCGTGCAGGGCGCCGAGCGGGCGCTGCGCACACTCTGCGTACGGCGCGAGCGCGTCCACGAGGAGATATTCCACGTCGACGAGGGGCCGGCCCGGGACCGGCAGGCCGCACCGGCGCCGGCATTCGCGCCCGCGCACAGCACGGTGACCGCGCAGCTCGACGGACGTTCGGGCAGCTGGTCCGTCCAGGACGGCGAGTCCCTCCTGGAGGCCGTGCTGCGCAACCGACCGGACGCGCCGTACGCCTGCAAGGGAGGCGTGTGCGGGACCTGCCGCGCCTTCCTGGTCTCGGGGGAGGTCCGCATGGACCGGAACTTCGCGCTGGAGGCGGAGGAGACCGAAGCGGGTTACGTGCTGGCCTGCCAGTCGCATCCGACCACGGAGAAGGTGGAACTCGACTTCGACCGCTGAGCCGCTGAGCCTCCGAACGCGCAGGGCCTGCTGTTCGCTGTTCCCTTCTCGTAGAACCTGTTCTATCTTGACGCCCCGTCAGATCACGGACGCGGTACGGCAGGACCGGTAGGAATGACAGGACCGGCAGGACCGGCAGGAACGGGAGGCAGGGCCAGTGGACTTCACCTTCTCCGAGGAGCAACAGGCGGCCGTCGAGGCGGCGCAGGCGGTGTTCGGGCCGGTCGCGCCGGACAGCGTGCCCAGTCCCTCACTCACCTCGGGCGCGGTCGCCGAGGACTTCGACCAGGCGCTGTGGGCGAAGGCCGCCGACGCCGATCTGCTCAGCCTGCTGATCGGCCCCGAACTCGGTGGAGCGGGACTCGACGTCATCGCGCTCTGCCTGGTGCTGCGCGAATCGGCCAAGGTCCTCGCCCGGATCCCGCTCCTTGAACACAGCGCGGCCGCCACGGTCGTACAGGCCTGCGGCAGAGCGGAGTTGCGGCAGGAGATCCTCCCCCGCGCCGCGCGCGGCGAACTCGTGCTGACCGTCGCCTCCGCGGGCCACACCGGGCACGACCCTGCCGAACTGGCGGTGACCGCACGCAAGGAGCCCGCCGTGGGGCCGGACGCCGGACCGGACGCCGGACCGGGCACCTGGGTGCTCGACGGCGTGCAGACGGCCGTGCCCTGGGCCTTCGGCGCCGACCGGATCCTCGTCCCGGCCCACACCGGCGAGGGCGAAGCGGTGCTGGCGGTGCTCCCGGGACCGTTCGCCGACGTACCGGGGCTCACACTCGCCGAGCAGATATCGACGACCGGCGAGCGGCAGGCCGAGCTGCGCCTGGACGGCGTGCGCGTCGAGGCACCGCACCTCATCGAGGACGCCAGGGCCTGGCCGCGCCTGCACGACCTGCTCGCCACCGGCACCTGTGCGCTCGCGCTCGGCCTCGGTGAAGGCGTGCTGAAGATGACCAGCGACTACGCGGGCAAGCGCGAGCAGTTCGGTTACCCCATCGCCACGTTCCAGGCCGTGGCCGTGCAGGCCGCCGACCGCTATATCGACCTGCGCGCCATGGAAGCCACCCTGTGGCAGGCGGCCTGGCGCATCAGCAGCGAGGCGAGCGGCCCGCTACCGGTCGCGGGAGACGTGGCGGTCGCCAAGACCTGGGCGTCCGACGGCGTGCGACGTGTCGTGCAGACTGCACAGCACCTGCACGGCGGCTTCGGCGCGGACACGGACTACCCGCTGCACCGCTATCACGCGTGGGCGAAGCACCTGGAGCTCTCGCTCGGCCCGGCCGCCGCCCACGAGGAGGCACTCGGCGACCTACTGGCGGCGCACCCCCTCGGCTGAGCGGGCCCGTCCGAAGAGAAGCAGGCCCGTCCGAAGAGATCCGGAGAGATCCGGAGAGATCCGGAGAGATCCGGAGAGATCCGGAGAGAAAGGCCTCAGGCCACGGCGCCCGGCTGCCCGTTGTCGTCCACGACGGCGCGGCCGGCCGCCTCCCAGGCCTGCATGCCCCCGTCGACGTTCACCGCGTCGACGCCCTGCTGAGCCAGGTACATCGTCACCTGGGCGGAGCGCCCGCCGGAGCGGCAGATCACGTTGACGCGGCCGTCCTGCGGCGCCGCCTCGGTCAACTCGCCGTAGCGGGCGACGAATTCGCTCATCGGAATGTGCAGCGCACCCGCCGCGTGACCCGCCTGCCACTCGTCGTCCTCACGGACGTCGAGGAGGAAGTCCTCTTCCTTGAGCTCGTCGACAGCGACCGTGGGCACACCAGAACCGAAAACCATGCCCCCGACGCTACCCTCTCGGACCCCGGGACTCAGGACGCGGTCAGCCGCTCCAGCTCGGACTCACGCTCGGCGACCTGTGCAAGGAGCTTCTCGCCGATCTCGTCGAGCAAGGTGTCCGGGTCGTCGGGCGCCATCCGCAGCATCGAGCCGATCGCGCTCTCCTCCAGCTCCTGCGCCACCGCCGTGAGCAGTTCCTTGCGCTGCGCCAGCCACTCGAGGCGGGCGTACAGCTCCTCGCTCTCGGTCGGCTGCTGCTCGGGCGGCTTGGGACCCGCGGCCCACTCCTCGGCCAGCTCGCGCAGCAACGCCGCGTCACCCCGGCCGTACGCCGCGTTCACCCGGGAGATGAACTCGTCGCGCCGCTCCCGCTCACTGTCGTCCTGCGCCAGGTCCGGGTGCGCCTTGCGGGCCAGCTCGCGGTAGAGCTTGCGCGCCTCCTCGCTGGGCCGTACCCGCTGCGGCGGCCGCACCGGCTGATCGGTCAGCATCGCGGTGGCCTCGGGGAACAGTCCGTCCCCGTCCATCCACCCGTGGAACAGCTCCTCGACGCCCGGCATCGGCATCACCCGCGCCCGCGCCTCGTCGGCCCTGCGAAGGTCCTCCGCGTCACCGGTGCGGGCCGCCGTCGCCTCCGCGATCAGCGCCTCCAGCTCGTCGAGCCGCGTGTACATCGGCCCGAGCTTCTGGTGGTGCAGGCGCGAGAAGTTCTCCACCTCGACCCGGAAGGTCTCCACGGCGATCTCGAACTCGATCAACGCCTGCTCGGCGGCGCGCACGGCCCGCTCGAGGCGCGCCTCCGGCCGCTCCGCGCTCCGCTCTTGGGCCCGCTCGTTGAGGCGTTCCTTCAGGCGGTCCTTGAGGCGCTCCCGAGGTTGCTCCTCCGGCCGCCCTGCCGCATCGTCGGTCTCCGGGGTCGTCACACGACCAGCGTAGGGCACGGTGTTGACCGCACCCGAACGGCAACGGCAACGCCCCTGATCGACGAAGCCCGGCGTAACCCGACGACCCGACGCAACCCGACCCAACCCGCCGAAGCCCTACGAAGCCGCCCCCGCACGGGCGAAGCCATCCCGCACTGCCGCCACCGCCCGCTCCTCACAGACGCCCCGCCTCAAACGCCCGCCTCCGCCGCCACCCGCCCCTCACGCACGGCCCGCACAAGGTCCCCGTGGTCGGCCTCGGTCCGGTCCGCGTAGGTGACGGCGAACGCGGCCACCGCCTCGTCCAGCTCCTCGTTCTTGCCGCAGTACCCGGCGACGAGCCGCGGGTCGGCGCTGTGCGCGTGGGCGCGGGCGAGCAGGGCGCCGGTCATCCGGGCGTAGTCGTCGATCTGGTCGGCGGCGAGGGCGGCCGGGTCGACGCTGCCCTTTCGGTTCCTGAACTGCCGGACCTGGAAAGGACGTCCGTCGACCGTGGTCCAGCCGAGCAGGATGTCGCTGACGACCTGCATCCGCTTCTGCCCGAGCACCACCCGCCTGCCCTCGTGCTCGACGGGCTCCGCCGCGAACCCGGCCGCCGACAGGTGCGGGAGCAGCGCTGAGGGCCGCGCCTCCTTCACCTGCAGCACCAGCGGCTCGCCCCGGTGGTCGAGGAGCAGCACCACGTAGGAGCGGGTGCCGACGCTGCCGGTGCCGACGACGCGGAAGGCCACGTCATGGATCGCGTACCGACCGAGCAGCGGCAGCCGGTCCGCGGACAGTGTGTCCAGATAGGGGCCCAGCGCGCTCGCGACGGCCGCGGCCTCCGCGTCGGGCACCGAGCGCAGCACCGGCGGCGCGTCCACGAACCGCCGTCCGCCGCCTTCCACCGCGACCGTGGACTTGGCCGCGTACCGTCCGCTGGTGTTCTTGCTGGCCTTCTCGGAGACCCGCTCCAGGGTGCCGAGCAGATCGCGGGCGTTCGCGTGGGAGACCAGTTCCTCGTCGGCGATCGCGTTCCACGCCTCCAGGACGGGGAGTTTCGCGAGGAGCCGCATGGTGCGCCGGTAGGCGCCGACGGCGTCGTGCGCCGCTTCCTTGCAGGTGTCCTCGTCGGCCCCCGCCTCCCGGCCGGCGAGCACGAGCGACGTGGCGAGCCGCTTCAGGTCCCATTCCCAGGGGCCGTGCACCGTCTCGTCGAAGTCGTTGAGGTCGATGACGAGGCCGCCGCGCGCGTCCGCGTAGAGGCCGAAGTTGGCCGCGTGCGCGTCACCGCATATCTGGGCGCCGATGCCGGTCACCGGCGTGCGCGCGAGGTCGTACGCCATCAGGCCCGCGGAGCCGCGCAGGAACGCGAAGGGGGTGGCGGCCATCCGTCCGACACGGATCGGCGTGAGCTCGGGGATCCGGCCGCGGTTGGACTCCTCGACGGCGGCCGGTCCGTCGGGCCGGTCCGGGTCCGCCGCGAAGTCGCGGTGCGCGCTCCGCGGCACCTGCCCCCGCAGCGCCTTGCCCGCCGCCTTGGGCGTGCCGCCCGAGCCTCCCGCGGGCTCCGCGAACCCCGGCACCCGCGGCAGCCGCCGCGCCCCTGCCTCCGCGGACTTCCGCGTCCCGCCCTGCCGCGGCACCGCCACGTGATCCGATCCGCCCACGTCCGACCGCCTCCCCCATGCCGTGCCTCTGCCGTGCCTCGTATGTGATCGGTCACGACCGTACCGCCGGGCCGGAAAACCCGTCAGGGCCTGTGGAAAACCCTCAGCACGTGCACAACTCGCTCACTCCACGGGCCGGTTGCTCCCAGAACTCGAACCCCGGCCGTCACTTCCAGCCGTCACTTCCGGCCGTCACTTCCGGAACTCCTCCGGACACGTCCCGCCCTCGGCACCCAGATATGTCCCGGCCCAGTCGCCCAGCTCCCGCAGCGAAGGCTGCAGCGCGGCGCCCGCCGCCGAGAGCCGGTACGAGACGCGCAACGGCGGCCCTTCGTCGACCTGCCGTACGACGAGGCCGGCCGCGCCGAGCTCGGTCAGCCGGTCGGAGAGCATCCGCTCGCTGATGCCCGGAATGGCCCTTCGCAGGTCCGCGAAGTGTCGGGGGCCGCCCATCAGGACGGACACGATCAGCCCCGTCCAGCGCTTGCCCAGCAGTCCGAAGACGCGCGTCATGCCGATGTCGACCGTCGAACACCCGTGGGGTTCTTGGGTCACGGCGCCTCCCGCACACGCCTCGCTCATGTCTTCCCCGTTGCCCACCATGCCTCCAGGGTACTGCGTTCTCGTATGGGGGTGAAAAAAAGTAAGTACCTGTGCTATTAATAGTTACATACTCAATTACGGCTCCCTCAACCCTCGGGGGCGCCCTCAACCCTCACGGGAGAGAACCATGGCCACCCTGCTCCACATCGACTCCTCCGTCTTCGACGGCCAGGCCTCCGCGTCCCGCGCCGTCACGGACGCCTTCCGCAAGGCCTGGGAGGAGCAGCACCCGGAGGGCACCGTCGTCTACCGCGACCTGGCCGCGGCCCCGGTGCCGCACATCACCGCCGAGGCCCACGTGGCCGGCTTCGTCCCCGCCGACGCGCACACGCCGGAGCAGGCCGCCGCCTTCGCCGAGCGCGTCAAGCTCATCGAGGAGCTGGAGCAGGCGGACGCCATCCTGATCGGCGCCCCGATGTACAACTTCTCGATCCCCTCCACGCTGAAGGCGTGGCTGGACAACGTCATCCTCATGGGCCGCACCTCGGGCCCCGAGACCCAGTCCGCCAAGGGCACCCCGGTCACCGTCGTCGCCAGCCGCGGCGGCTCCTACGCGCCGGGCACCCCGCGCGAGGGCTTCGAGTACGTGCAGAACTTCCTGGGCGCGACCCTGCGCGACGGCCTCGGCCTCGACCTGGACTTCATCGTCCCGGAGCTGACGATGGCCCCGCAGAACCCGGCGATGGCCGAGCTCGTCCCGCTCTACGAGGCCTCCCGCGCCAAGGCCCTCACGGACGCCGAGGAAAAGGGCAAGACGCTCGCCTCCCGCTTCGCCGCCTGAGCACGCGCGACCACGCGCGCGTAGTGAGCGTGACATAACCCACAGGGCCCCACGACCGACCGGTTCGTGGGGCCCTGTGGGCATGCGCACCCACCTGTGGCGGGCAACTTTGTCGAGCAACGCAAAAGCCCCGCAGATCCAAGGATCTGCGGGGCTTTTCACTGTGCGCGAGGGGGGATTTGAACCCCCACGTCCCGAAGGACACTGGCACCTGAAGCCAGCGCGTCTGCCGTTCCGCCACTCGCGCAATCGAGTGTGTCTTCCGAACTCTGCGCCCTTTCGGGCCCGGCGCCTTCCGACGAACAAAACATTAGCACGCTGCAGACGGCGGATTCACATCCGTTCAACCGGCCCCCCACCGGGCATCCGGAGCCGGATCGCCCACAGCCCACAGCCGCGTACGGGACACTGTTCAGAGGCCACCTCTACGATCCCCAGACAAGGGGCCCGGTTGAGGGGCTGTGAGCGTCGACACTCATCGAGCAGGCGGACAGGGGGAACCAGCCGATTTCCCGACGCGTGGATACGATCAGTAAGCAGTACCAAGCAGGCAGGACCGCAAAGAAGGAGGAGGTGCCCCATGGGAGTCCTGAAGAAGTTTGAACAGCGCCTCGAGGGGCTGGTCAACGGCACCTTCGCCAAGGTCTTCAAGTCCGAGGTGCAGCCCGTCGAGATCGCCGGGGCGCTGCAGCGCGAGTGCGACAACAACGCCACGATCTGGAACCGCGACCGGACGGTCGTCCCCAATGACTTCATCGTGGAACTCAGCGCGCCCGACTACGAGCGCCTGAGCCCCTACTCGGGGCAGCTCGGTGACGAGCTGTCAGGCATGGTGCGCGACTACGCGAAGCAGCAGCGCTACAGCTTCATGGGCCCCATCAAGGTGCACCTGGAGAAGGCGGACGACCTGGACACGGGTCTGTACCGGGTACGCAGCCGCACCCTCGCGTCCTCCACCAGCCAGGACAGGCCGGCACAGCAGCAGCGCCCCGCCCCGGCCGCCCGGCCGAACCAGGCGCCCGGTGGCTACGGATACCCGCAGCCCACCGCGGCCCCGCCGATGCCCTCCGCCCCGCCGCCGGCCCGTCCGGCGCAGGCATCCCAGCCGGCACCCGCGGCACAGGGACAGCAGCCCGACGCGGGCCCGCTGCCCGGCGCCCGCATGCGCCACTGGATCGAGATCAATGGCTCACGCCACCAGATCTCCCGCGCCACCCTCGTGCTCGGCCGGTCCACCGAGGCCGACGTGCGGATCGACGACCCCGGCGTATCGCGCCGGCACTGCGAGATCCGGACCGGAACGCCCTCGACGATCCAGGATCTCGGATCCACCAACGGCATCGTGGTGGACGGGCAGCACACCACCCGCGCTACGCTCCGCGACGGCTCGCGGATCGTCGTGGGCCAAACCACCATCGTTTATCGGCAAGCCGAAGGGTGAAGCGGGGGCAATGTCAGAGCTGACCCTGACGGTCATGCGGCTGGGTTTCCTGGCCGTTCTGTGGCTGTTCGTGATCGTGGCCGTCCAGGTCATCCGCAGCGACCTGTTCGGTACGCGCGTCACCGCACGCGGCTCGCGCCGTGAAAGCGGGCGCGCGCAACAGGCCGCACGACAGGCCGCTGCGCCTCCGCAGCAGCGGCAACAGCAGCAAGGGGGCGGCGGCCGCCAGCGGCGCGGTGCCCCCACCAAGCTGGTCGTCTCCGAAGGCACGCTCACCGGTACGACGGTGGCGCTGCAGGGGCAGACGATCACGCTCGGCCGTGCGCACGACAGCACGATCGTGCTCGACGACGACTACGCGTCGAGCCGGCATGCCAGGATCTACCCGGACCGGGACGGCCAGTGGATCGTCGAGGATCTCGGGTCCACCAACGGCACATATCTCGACCGGACCCGCCTCACGACGCCCCAGCCGATTCCGCTGGGCGCGCCGATCCGCATCGGCAAGACCGTCATCGAGCTGCGGAAGTAGTGCTACGTCATGAATGAGCGCGAGCGGGCCGACGCGGACGTCCGGGCCCTTGCTGCCCCGGACCCCGGCGCGCTCCCGACCGGAGGGTGGGCAGTGTGGTTCGACACGACCGGCTGTACCCGGAGTCTGAGCCGGCTGGGCAGGTGCGCATGAGTCTGTCACTGCGCTTCGCCGCCGGATCACACAAAGGCATGATCCGCGAGGGCAACGAGGACTCCGGCTACGCCGGCCCCCGACTGCTCGCGATCGCCGACGGCATGGGCGGCCAGGCCGCCGGTGAGGTCGCCTCGTCCGAGGTGATCTCCACCATCGTCGCGCTCGACGACGACGTGCCCGGGTCGGACATCCTGACCTCGCTCGGCACCGCCGTGCAGCGGGCCAACGACCAGCTCCGGATGATGGTCGAGGAGGACCCCCAGCTCGAGGGCATGGGGACCACCCTGACCGCGCTGCTGTGGACGGGCCAGCGGCTCGGCCTCGTACACGTCGGCGACTCGCGCGCGTACCTGCTGCGCGACGGCGTGCTGACGCAGATCACCCAGGACCACACGTGGGTGCAGCGCCTCGTCGACGAGGGCCGCATCACGGAAGAGGAAGCCACCACGCACCCGCAGCGCTCGCTGCTCATGCGCGCGCTGGGCAGCGGCGACCACGTCGAACCCGACCTCTCCATCCGTGAGGTCCGGGCCGGCGACCGGTACCTGATCTGCTCCGACGGCCTCTCCGGCGTCGTCTCCCACCAGACGATGGAGGAGACCCTCGCCAGCTACCAGGGCCCGCAGGAGACGGTCCAGGACCTGATCCAGCTGGCGCTGCGCGGCGGCGGACCCGACAACATCACCGTGATCATCGCGGACGTCCTCGACATCGACAGCGGGGACACCCTCGCCGGTCACCTCTCCGACGCCCCCGTGGTCGTCGGCGCCGTCGCCGAGAACCAGCAGGCGCTGCACGAAGGCAGCGCGATGGAGACCCCCGCGGGCCGCGCCGCCGGACTCGGCCGCCAGGCCACCGGCGGATCCCCCGGCGGGGGCGGCGAGTTCGGTCCGCCTGACAGCGGCGCCGTGGAGGGTCTCTCCTACTCGGACGAGGACTTCGTGAAGCCGCGGCCCCGCCGCAGGTGGCTCAAGAGATCCCTCTACACGGTGCTCGCGCTGGCCGTCATCGGCGGTGGCCTCTACGGCGGCTACCGCTGGACACAGACGCAGTACTACGTAGGCACCAACGAGGCGCACGTGGCGCTGTACCGCGGCATCAGTCAGGACCTCGCCTGGGTGAGCCTGTCCAACGTCGAGAAGGACCACCCGGAGATCCAGCTCAAGTACCTGCCGCCGTACCAGCGCAAGCAGGTCGACGCGACCATCGCCGAAGGTGACCTGGCCGCCGCCCAGGACAAGATCCAGGAACTGTCCGCGCAGGCCACCGCATGCGAGAAGCAGGCCGCACGGGACAAGGCCGAGAACGAGAAGAACGCGAAGACCGGCGAGGGCGAAGCAGGCGGAACCTCCACAGGAGGCACGGCGTCCCAGGCGTCGTTCCGCACCGACACACCCACGCCGAACCCGTCGTCGTCCGGCAAGTCCAAGACCTCTCCCACGCCCACCCCTGGCCCCACTCTTTCCGAGGAAGAGCAGCAGCTGGCCAAGGCGTGCGCACAGCAGTAGAAGCCGTTGGGGGCCTCAGCACGCCATGAGTAGTAACTCCACGACCCATACGTCGACCATTGGAGCGATCGGAGCACCCAGCCGACGCAACACCGAGCTGGCACTGCTCGTGTTCGCCGTGATCATCCCGGTGTTCGCGTACGCCAATGTCGGCCTCGCCCTCGACGGCGAGGTCCCCACAGGCCTGCTCGGCTACGGTCTTGGCCTCGGCCTGCTCGCGGGCGTCGCCCACATCGTCGTACGGAAGTTCGCGGCGTATGCGGACCCCCTGATGCTGCCGCTGGCCACCCTGCTCAACGGGCTCGGCCTGGTGGTCATCTGGCGGCTCGACCAGTCGAAGCTGCTCCAGTCGATCGACCAGGCGGGCAGCGCCGCGCCGAAGCAGCTGATGTACACGGCCATGGGCATCGCGCTCTTCATCGTCGTGCTGATCTTTCTCAAGGACCACCGCGCCCTGCAGCGCTACACCTACATCTCCATGCTCGGCGCCGTGATCCTGCTGCTGCTCCCGCTGGTTCCCGGCCTCGGCCAGAACATCTTCGGCGCGCGGATCTGGATCAACATCGGCGGATTCTCCATCCAGCCCGGTGAGTTCGCGAAGATCGTGCTCGCGATCTTCTTCGCCGGCTACCTGATGGTGAAGCGGGACGCCCTGGCACTCGCCTCACGCCGCTTCATGGGCCTGTACCTGCCGCGCGGCCGCGACCTCGGACCGATCCTCGTCGTCTGGGGGATCTCGATCGTCATCCTGGTCTTCGAGACCGACCTCGGTACGTCGCTGCTGTTCTTCGGAATGTTCATCATCATGCTGTACGTCGCCACCGAGCGGACCAGCTGGATCGTCTTCGGTCTGCTGATGTCCGCGGTCGGCGCCGTCGGTGTGGCCACGTTCGAGCCGCACATCCAGCAGCGCGTCGACGCCTGGCTCGACCCGATGAAGGAGTACATGCTCAGCCAGCAGGGCGTGGCAGGCCACTCCGAGCAGGCGATGCAGGCACTGTGGGCCTTCGGTTCCGGCGGCACCCTCGGCACCGGCTGGGGCCAGGGCCACTCCGAGCTCATCCGCTTCGCCGCGAACTCCGACTTCATCCTCGCCACCTTCGGCGAGGAGCTGGGCCTCGCAGGCCTGATGGCGCTGCTGCTGATCTACGCACTGATCGTGGAGCGCGGCGTACGCACCGCGCTCGCGGCCCGCGACCCCTTCGGCAAGCTGCTCGCCGTCGGCCTGTCCGGCGCCTTCGCGCTGCAGGTCTTCGTCGTCGCCGGCGGTGTCATGGGACTCATCCCGCTGACCGGTATGACGATGCCCTTCCTCGCGTACGGCGGCTCCTCCGTCATCGCCAACTGGGCGCTCATCGGCATCCTGATCCGGATCAGCGACACCGCGCGGCGGCCCGCGCCGAGCCCCACGCCAAGTCCCGACGCCGAGATGACCCAGGTGGTCCGACCGTGAACAAGCCCCTGCGCCGCATCGCGATCTTCTGCGGACTCCTGGTCCTCGGCCTCCTGATCCGCGACAACTGGCTCCAGTACGTGAAGGCCGACTCGCTCGCCTCCGACAAGGACAACCGTCGCGTCGCCATCGAGCGGTACTCGACGCCGCGCGGCGACATCATCGTCGACGGCAAGTCCATCACCGGCTCCAAGGCGACCACCGGCACCGACCTCAAGTACAAGCGGACCTGGAAGGACGGGCCCATGTGGTCGCCCGTCACCGGCTACGCCTCGCAGGTCGTCGGCGCCAGCCAGATCGAGAACCTCGAGGACGGCATCCTCAGCGGCAACGACGACCGCCTCTTCTTCCGCAACACCCTCGACATGATCACGGGCAAGCAGAAGGAGGGCGGCAACGTCGTCACCACCCTCAACGCCGCCGCGCAGAAGGCCGCCTACGACGGCCTGAAGAACCGCGGCAAGGGTGCCGTCGCCGCCATCGAGCCGTCCACCGGCAAGATCCTCGCGCTCGCCTCCACGCCGTCGTACGACCCCTCGTCCTTCGCCGGGAACTCCACCGACGACAGCAAGACGTTCACGGACCTCGACAAGGACAAGGACAAGCCGCTCCTGAACCGCGCGCTGCGCGAGACGTACCCGCCGGGTTCGACGTTCAAGCTGGTGACGGCCGCGGCCGCGCTGGAGAGCGGGAACTACGAACCGGACCAGAAGACGGACACCCCGCTGCCGTGGACCATGCCGGGCACCACGACGCCGCTGCCGAACGAGGGCAACATCCCTTGCAAGAACGCGACACTGCGGGTCGCCCTCAAGGTCTCCTGCAACACCGTCTTCGGCAAGATCGGCTCTGACCTCGGCAACGACGCGATGCGCGAGGAGGCCGACAAGTTCGGCTTCAACAAGGAGCAGTTCATCCCGGTCCGCTCGAACGCGTCGAACTTCGACGACGACATGAACAAGTCGGAGACCGCGCTCTCCTCGATCGGCCAGTTCAACACCGCCACGACGCCGCTGCAGATGGCGATGGTCGCTTCGGCGATCGCCAACGACGGCAAGCTCATGGACCCGTACATGGTGGACGAGCTGAAGGCCCCGAGCCTCGACACCATCGACAAGACGGACCCGAAGGAGCTGAGCCGGCCGCTCACCGAGGAGAACGCGCAGAAGCTCCAGTCGATGATGGAGACCGTCGTCAACGACGGAACGGGCTCCAACGCCAAGATCGACGACGTCACCGTCGGCGGCAAGACCGGTACCGCCCAGCACGGCGTCGACAACAGCGAGAGGCCGTACGCCTGGTTCGTCTCCTACGCCAAGACGGACTCCGGTTCGCCGGTGGCCGTGGCCGTGGTCGTCGAGGACAGCGCGGCCGGCCGCCAGGACATCTCCGGCGGTGGCCTGGCCGCGCCGATCGCGCGAGACGTGATGAAGGCGGTAGTGGACAGCAAGCAGTGACTCGAGAGACCCCGGCTTCACCGCCCCTTGTGAGCCGGGTCACTCACCGTTCACATAGACGCACGTGGCGATACCGGTCCTGTCACGGGTCACGGTGGCGGCCAGGTCACGCTGGGCAAGCCGGGTACGGTATGCCCGGACAGCACACCGGCAGCGCCCGCACGGGACGGTCGGGACCGACGGAGAGGGCTGGTAGGTAATGGAAGAGCCGCGTCGCCTCGGCGGCCGGTACGAGCTGGGCCAGGTGCTCGGCCGTGGTGGCATGGCGGAGGTCTACCTCGCCCATGACACCCGGCTCGGCCGCACCGTGGCGGTGAAGACGCTGCGGGTGGACCTCGCGCGCGACCCGTCGTTCCAGGCCCGGTTCCGCCGGGAGGCCCAGTCGGCCGCCTCGCTCAACCATCCCGCGATCGTGGCGGTGTACGACACGGGCGAGGACTACGTCGACCAGATCTCGATCCCGTACATCGTGATGGAGTACGTCGACGGTTCCACGCTCAGAGAGCTGCTGCACTCCGGCCGCAAGCTGCTGCCCGAGCGGGCCATGGAGATGACCGTCGGCATCCTCCAGGCGCTCGAGTACTCGCACCGCGCCGGCATCGTGCACCGCGACATCAAGCCGGCCAACGTCATGCTGACCCGCAACGGTCAGGTGAAGGTCATGGACTTCGGCATCGCCCGCGCGATGGGCGACGCCGGCATGACGATGACGCAGACCGCGGCGGTCATCGGCACCGCGCAGTACCTGTCGCCCGAGCAGGCCAAGGGCGAGCAGGTCGACGCGCGCTCCGACCTGTACTCGACGGGCTGCCTACTGTACGAACTGCTCACCGTGCGGCCACCGTTCGTCGGCGACTCCCCGGTCGCGGTCGCCTACCAGCACGTCCGCGAGGAGGCCCAGGCCCCCTCGGTCTTCGACTCCGAGATCACGCCCGAGATGGACGCCATCGTCCTCAAGGCGCTGACCAAGGACCCCGACTACCGCTACCAGTCGGCCGACGAGATGCGCGCCGACATCGAGGCCTGCCTCGACGGCCGGCCGGTCGCCGCCACCGCCGCCATGGGCGCGGTCGGCTACGGCGGGGGCCACCCCGACGACCAGCAGACCGCGATGCTGCGCCCGCAGAACGGTGCGGGCCAGACGTCGATGCTGCCGCCGACCAACCCGGACGACGGTGGCTTCGGCTACGACGAGCGGGGCGACCGGCGCAGACAGGGCAAGAACCGCACGTCGACGATCTTCCTGGTGCTCGCGGGCATCCTGGTGCTCGTCGGCGCCGTCCTGATCGGCAGAGAGATCTTCGGAGGCGGCGGGGCCGGCAACGAGTCGTTCAAGGCCCCGAACTTCGTCGGCAAGACCGTCGGCGAGGCCGAGAAGATGGCCGAGAACCGCGACCTCAAGCTGGACTCCAGCAAGTCGGGCCCCTGCGAGGACTACCCCAAGGGCCAGATCTGCACGCAGAACCCGAAGTCCGGCACCACGGTCGAGAAGAACGACACGGTCACGGTGTCGGTCTCGACGGGCGCGCCCAAGATCTCCATCCCGGACGTCACGGGCCTCTCGTACGACGAGGCCCGCTCCGAGCTGAACGACAAGGGCTTCGACAACATCACCAAGACCACCGAGGAGTCCGAGCGGACGCCCGGCACGGTCACCAAGCAGGACCCCGCGAGCGGCAAGGTCGAAAAGGGCACCGAGATCACCCTGACCGTCGCCAAGAAGAAGGCGCTCGTCACCGTCCCGAACGTGGCCGGCGGCAACCTCTCCTGCGACGAGGCCACCCAGCAGCTCGAGGACAGCAACCTGAAGGCGACCTGCACCGAGGAGGAGAGCACCGCGGCCGAGCCCGGCAAGGTCTTCGCCCAGAGCCTCCAGGCCGACAGCCAGGCGGAGCCCGGCTCCACCGTCACGCTGAAGGTCGCCAAGGAGGGCGCGCAGACCCCGGTCCCGAACGTGGTCGGCCAGAAGGTCAAGGACGCCAAGAAGATCCTGGACGACGCCGGCTTCAAGAACGTCCAGTTCGCCGACGGCGCCGACCAGGGCGACGAGGCCCGCGTCATCACCCAGGACCCGGCGGCCAACACCGCGTCCGACCCCGCCAACACCACGGTCACCCTGACCACGGTCGGCGGCGGCAACGGCGGGAACGACAACGGCGGCATCTTCGGCGGCAACCTCGGCGGCTGACGCCCCGCACCTGCTGCACGGTCGGAGCCCCGGCCCCCTCTACGTGAGGGGGCCGGGGCTCCGGCACATTTACCGACACCGCACCACGGCGCACCCCACTCACACGCAGATACGAACCTCGCCCATACCTTCATACGATCCGATCCGTTATCCGGACACCACACCTCCCAAACGGAAGGGAACTCCGGTGATCAACGAATCGGCCCTGCTCGAATCCAAGTCCCTGCGCAACAGCGTGCTCGCCCGCACCGACGTACTCGACAAGGTGAAGGCCCTGTCCCTGCTGCCGGACGGCATGCATGTGACGACGGCGATGTTGGCGGCGTACTTCGAAGTAGCAGAGACCGTCATCAACAACCTGCTCAGCCGCCACCGACAGGAACTCACCTCCAACGGACTACGTGTGCTGCGAGGCGCTGATCTGCGCGAATTTAAGGAACTCAACTTGAGTTCCCATCCCGGCACTTATCCACAGCCTCGCTCCAGCCTGGCCCTCTACTCCCGCCGAGCCGTCCTCAACATCGCCATGCTGCTGCGCGACAGCGACGTCGCCCGCCAAGTCCGCACCTACCTCCTCGACATGGAGTACCTGGCCCGCACCCAACCAGTCGACCCAGTCGGCACTCAGGACGCGGCAAGCTTCGACGCGCTCGACGCCCGCATCGACCAACGCATCGCCGACACGCTCGGCAAGACCGTCGTCCCGATGTTCAACGCCCTGATCGAAGCCTCCGGCGAGCACCGCCGCGAGCTGCTCGCCCTGCGCGCAGACATCCAGCACGTAGAGCGCCGGATGCGCCGCCACCACGCCCGGCTCCAGAGGCTGGATGTATCTGTGGCGAACAGCACCCACGCCATCACCATGGCGGCCATGGACGCAATGAACGGCTCGGAGCAAGAGGTTCGCCACAGAGACCGGCGCATCCTGAAGTGACAAAGGGCCCGAAGTCGCAAAAACAAGTTGCGGCTTCGGGCCCCGCCCATCGTAAGGGCAGCGCCAACCGCCCTACCGCAGTTCCTTCGGTGGCGTACGGTCGCCGTCCACCTTGTCGACCCGCTCCAGCTCGCCCCACACCACGTAGCGGTACGTGGACGTGTAGACCGGCGTGCAGGTCGTCAGCGTGATGTACTTCCCGGCCTTCTTCTTCCCCGACTCCTTGGGCACCTGGTCGAGGACGTCCACGTTGTACTTCGATGTCTCCGGGAGGATGTTGTAGACCTTGTAGACGTACCAGTCGTCCTTCGTCTCGAAGACGATCGGGTCGCCCTTCTCGATCTTGTCGATGTTGTGGAACTTGGCGCCGTGTCCGTCCCGGTGCGCGGCCAGCGAGAAGTTGCCGTTCTTCCCGTTCATCGGCAGCGCCGCCTTCACGGGGTCCTTGTAGTAGCCGGCGACACCGTCGTTGAGGATCTTGGCGTCGGTGCCCTTCTCGACCAGCATGTCGCCCTTGCTCATCGCGGGAACGTGCAGGAAGCCGATGCCGTTCTTGGTGTCCAGGGCGCCGGGACCGCTGCTGCCCTTCCACTGGTCACGGACCTTGTCGCCCTGCCTGCCCGCCTCGCGATCGGCGACGACGTTCGTCCACCACAGTGAATAGGCGACGAATAGACCGAGGATCACGCCCGCGGTGATGAGCAGTTCACCGAAGACACTGACGGCGGTCGCGATCTTGCCGCGCCGGGGCGAGGGCGAAGGCGAAGAGCCGTTCGGTGCGGCTTCTTCCCCACGGTCGGTCGTCGCTGCCACTGCGTCATGCCCCGTCTCTGTGCGCCGTACTGCCCGATGCCTGGTGCCCGGAGTTCCCCGGTTATTCGACGAGCGCGTCCGGCTTGCCCTTGCTCCGCGGACGCTCCTCGACCATCTTGCCCCAGACGATCATTCGATACGTACTGGTGAATTCCGGAGTGCACGTCGTCAGAGTGATGTAGCGCCCCGCCTTGGTGAATCCGGAGCCCGCCGGGATCGGGTTGAGCACAGCGGTGTTCGACGGCATCGTCTGCGGGAGGATGCTCGCCATTTTGTACACGTAGTACTTGTCCTGCGTCTCGACCACGATCGGGTCACCCGGCTCAAGACGGTTGATGAAGCGGAACGGCTCGCCATGAGTGTTGCGGTGCCCGGCGACCGCGAAGTTCCCCTTCTTCGCGTCCGGCATCGCCGTCGGAATGCTGTCCTTGTCGTAGTGCCCGACCATGCCCTTGTCGAGCACCTGCGGCTTGCTGATCCCCTCGGCGATCGGCACGACGACGTCCAGCTTCGGGATGTAGAGGATCGCGAAGCCCTGCCCCGGCTCGAACGCGCCGGGCTTGCGCTTGCCGTTGGCCCAGTCGTCCTCGAGGCTGTGCCGGGCGCTGCCGGCGATGTCGTGGGCCCTTATGTTCGACCACCACAGCTGGTAGGTGACGAACAACAGCATCAACACCCCGAGGCTGATGAAGACTTCGCCGACCGCTCGGCTCGCGATCACGCCCGCACCCGGCTTGGCCGCCCGCGCCGCGGCCCGCGCCTCGACCCGGGACAGCGGCTTGCCGTCCGCCCCCGGCTCCGACTCCTGCTCCGTCGCGGGCGCGGCCGAGTGCCGTCCCGCACCCCGCTTGGCGGCCTTCCTGCGCGCGGCGCGGCCACCGGTGGGCGGCGCGGTCTCGACTATTCGCCGAGTGTCCGCGGTGCGCAGGGCAACGGTCTCGTCGTCCCGCACCAGCCGAGGCTCCGGCTCTTCCTGTACGGGAGTGGGGACGGACTCTCGGGTTACGGCCTCTCGGGCTACGGGCGGCGGCTCCGGGGTCCGGCGCGCGGCCGCGGACGCCTGCTCCTGGGCCTGCTCCTGCGCGCTCCCGTACCAGTCCTGGGCGTACCCCTGCGGGTCGTACCACTCGGGCTCCGGCTCCAGGCGGCGCTTCGACTCCTCGCCCCGCCGCTGCCCCTGCCGGCGCTCCGGCTCCGGCTGTGGCGCCTGCTCCTGCCCTCCCGACGGCCGGAACCACGGCGACGGGTGCTGCCCCGGCAGCGGGTCGTTCAGCGGGTCGTCGAGGCGACGCACCGCATCCTCGAACCCGCCGGCCTCACCGTCCTGCTCGGGGCGCAACGCGGTCACGCCGATGCCCTGCCCACGACCGGCGCGAGCCCGGCAGATCTGGCCACAGCGCCCTGGTCCCCGCACTCGACGAGCCAGTTCGCGAGCATCAGGTGCCCGTGCTCGGTGAGCACCGACTCGGGGTGGAACTGCACGCCCTCGACGGGCAGTTCACGGTGGCGCAGCCCCATGATGATGCCGTCCTCGGTACGAGCCGTGACCTCCAGCTCCTCCGGTACGGTGCCGGGCTCCGCGGCCAGCGAGTGGTAGCGGGTGGCCGTGAACGGGTCGGGGAGGCCCGCGAAGACGCCCTTGCCCGAGTGCCCGACGAGCGAGGTCTTGCCGTGCAGCAGCTCGGGGGCGCGGTCCACCACGCCGCCGTACGCCACCTGCATCGACTGCATGCCGAGGCAGACACCGAAGACGGGCACACCGGTCGCCGCGCAGTGCCGCACCATCTCGATGCAGACACCGGCCTGTTCGGGGGCGCCGGGACCCGGGCTGAGCAGCACGCCGTCGAACCCGTCCTGCGCGTGCGAGGTCGTCACCTCGTCGTTGCGCACCACCTCGCACTCGGCACCCAGCTGGTACAGGTACTGGACGAGGTTGAAGACGAAGCTGTCGTAGTTGTCGACGACGAGAATGCGGGTCTTTCGGGTGCTCACTGGCCGTTCACCGTCACATCGTTGAAGGGCAGCAGCGGCTCGGCCCAGGGGAAGATGTACTGGAAGAGGACGTACACGACCGCCAGGGCCAGCAGGACCGAGATCCCCGCCCTCACCCAGGTGTTCCCCGGCAGATGCCGCCAGATCCAGCCGTACATGCCGGGCTCCCCTTCCACCGTTCTGCGATTACGGCACCAGACTAACGGCGCAAGGCTTTCGGTTTGCCTGCCTCCACAGGCTGAGTGGCATCAAGATGCGCCCAGACGATCAGCCGGTGACTGTGGCCCCACTCCGGCTCACACGTCGTCAGCGTCAAATAGCGCCCCGGCTCCTCGTAACCGGACTTGCGCGGCACCGGGTCGATCACTCCGACATCACTGGGCAGCGTCTTGTACGGCTTGGTGTCGATGACGTACGTGAACCAGGTGGTCCCGTCGGTGAGCACGACCGGGTCACCCGGCCTGAGCTTCGGGAAGTCCTTGAACGGGTCGCCGTACGTGCGCCGGTGCCCCGCGACCGCGAAGTTCCCCTTCTCCCCAAGCTGGGCCGTGCCGGCGTAGTGCCCGAGCCCCTTCTTGAGAGTGCCGACCTTCGTGTTCTGCAGCACGGGCTTGTTCCACGTGAAACCGAGCCGCGGGATGTACATCACACCGAAGGGATCGCCATCCTTGTACGGGCTTTGCTTCGGCGGCGCCGTACTGGTCTGCCCCTCGGGCGCCGCGCTGGCCACCGGCCGCTTCGCCCACTGGTCCTGGAGGTCGTCGATCTGACTGCCCATCGCACTGTCCGCCTTCACACCGGTCCAGAACAGCACGTACGCGACGAACAGCACGATCAAGGCGCCGACGGTGATGCAGAGTTCACTGAATGTCCTGATGGCGACACGTACCGACACAGGCCCCCCAGTACGGCGGCTACTCCATGGCTACTTCACGGGCTTCGCGTAGTGGAGATCCACTGTGCCCGAGTAACCGGGAAGAGTCATCGCCCCGTCGTCCTCGACTTTCCAGCCGAGCCCGTACGCGTTCACGTACAGCATGTAGTTCTGGATCTCGGGCGAGGCCGCGACCGTCTGCTTCAGCTTCTCCGGATCCCCGACCGCGGTGATCTTGTACGGGGGCGAGTAGACCCGGCCCTGGAGGATCAGGGTGTTGCCGACGCAGCGGACGGCGGACGTGGAGATGAGGCGCTGGTCCATGACCTTGATGCCCTTGGCGCCGCCGTGCCACAGCGCGTTCACCACGGCCTGCAGGTCCTGCTGGTGGATGACCAGGTCGTTGGGCTGGGGGTCGGGGTAGCCGGGCAGCTTGGGGGCCGCGTTCGGCGGGGCGTCGTCGAGTGTGACGGAGATCGCCTCACCCTTCACCTTCATCGTCCCCGAAGCCTTCTCCAGACCGGTCAGCTTCTTGTCGTCGGCCTCGGTGGAGCCGTTGTCGCGCTCGGCGAGGCGCTCGACGTCACCGCGGACCCCGCTGTTGACCGCTTCCAGATCCTTGTTCTTACGGCTGCGCTCCTGGATGAGGTCGGAGAGCTTCAGCAGGGACCCGTCCGTCCGGATATTGGTGCCCTTGGCCGTATTGAAACTGGTGAAAAAGATGAGGCCGGCGAGCGCGAAGACGCCAACGGTGAGCAAGCGCACGGGCCGCAGGCGCCCACGGGCGGAGCTCTTGGCAGAGTCGACGGAATTGCTCAACGTACCCTTATCTCCTTCGACGCCACGGAAGCACTACGCTAACGGACGCCCGGAGGAGCACGGGGATTCCCCACAAGTTCCCCTTGTACGCTGCTCCAGAGCCAGCCCACGTACTCTGCGCGGCCACGCAGCGCATCGACAGGAGAGACCCTCGTGCCGAAGTCACGTATCCGCAAGAAAGCCGACTACACGCCGCCCACGGCGTCGAAGCAGGCAGCCAATATCAAGCTGACCAACCGCGGTTGGGTGGCCCCGGCGATGCTGGCGCTTTTCCTCATCGGACTCGTCTGGATCGTCGTCTTCTACGTGGCCGACGGCACGCTGCCGATCAAGGCGCTCGGCAACTGGAACATCGTCGTGGGCTTCGGCTTCATCGCCGGCGGCTTCGGCGTCTCCACCCAGTGGAAGTAGCTCTCCCCTGAGCTATCCACCGAGTTATCCACAGATTTTGATGAACCATCCACAGCCGTGGAAAAGGTCGCATGATCTGTGGATAACCCTCCGGCTGTTGACGCCGGTATGACTGCCTCAACCCCACTCGACCACCTGTTCGCCCCTTGTCCCTCCTGGTCAAACCCAGGTTGACGACAAGGGGCACAGTTGTTCCCCACAGGATGCACAAGATCCGCCACTCGCTGTGGACAACCTGGCTCATCATCCGTGGATAACCGGGCTCAGGTGAGCTGCGCGGTCCTGACGACGACGGTGACCAGCACGGCGACCAGAACCAGCGCACAGGCCCCGTACTGCACGAGCGCACGACGCTCGCGCGGGGCGTGGACCATCGCGTACCCGACGATCAGGCCGCCGACGAGGCCGCCGATGTGCGCCTGCCAGGCAATGTTGAAGGCCGGGTTGAACGTGAAGATCAGGTTGATCACGAGCAGCGCGATGACCGGCCGCAGATCGTAGTTGAGCCGCCGCATCAGGATTGCCGTCGCACCGAACAGGCCGAAGATCGCACCGGAGGCGCCGAGCGAGGGCTGGTTCTGCGCGGCGAGCAGATAGGTCAGGGCGCTGCCGGCGAGGCCCGAGACCAGATACAGCGCGATGTAGCGGGCGCGTCCGAGGGCCGCTTCCAGCGGGCCGCCGATCCACCACAGGCTGAGCATGTTGAAGGCGATGTGGACGTAACTGCCGTGCAGGAACATCGCGGTGAGCAGCCGGTACCACTGCCCCTCCGCGACGCCTTCGAGGCCGCCGAGGTCGGGAACCCAGGCGAGGCCGAGCATCTCGAACCGCTCGGTGAACCGGTCGCCGACCGTCATCTGCACGACGAACAAGGCCACGCAGAGCCCGAGCAGCACCTTGGTGACCAGGCGCGGATCGGAGGTGACCGTGCCGCCCGCCATCGTCCTGGGCTGGTTGGCGCTCGGCGCGTGCCCGGTCCCCGAGCCGCTGCGCACGCACTCCGGGCAGTGGAACCCGACGGATGCGCTGACCATGCACTCGGGGCAGATGGGCCGTTCACAGCGGGTGCAGCTGATGCCGGTCGGGCGGTCCGGGTGCCGGTAGCAGCCGGGCAGGCCCTCGGCGTCCTTCGGTTCCTGCGGGCTGCCGGGCGCCTGGTCCATGGCGGTCGTCCCCTCGGGTCTCTGGTCGGGTGGTGGGGTGTGGTGACGTCGGCACCGCGCGGCTGCACAACGCGCCGCCCCGCCCCCGTGCCTACGAACAGGCGACGGACGAGCGGGGCGCTTTAGTTCCCTGCGGGGACTATCGGGTCTTTACCGAGTCCTACCGAGTCTCTATCGGGTTTCTACGAGGACGGACTCGATGACGACGTCGTTGACCGGCCGGTCGGTGCGCGGGTTGGTCTGCGTACCGGCGATCGCGTCGACGGTCTTCTGGCTGGCCTCGTCGACGATCTCACCGAAGATCGTGTGCTTGCGGGTCAGCCAGGCGGTGGACGAGACGGTGATGAAGAACTGCGAACCGTTCGTGCCGGGTCCCGCGTTGGCCATCGCCAGCAGGTACGGCTTGGTGAAGGCCAGGTCGGGGTGGAACTCGTCCTCGAACTGGTAGCCGGGGCCGCCCGTTCCGTTGCCCAGCGGGTCGCCGCCCTGGATCATGAAGCCGCCGATGACGCGGTGGAAGATCGTGCCGTCGTAGAGGGGCGCCGTGGACTTCTCCCCGGTCTCCGGGTTGGTCCATTCACGCTCGCCCTTGGCGAGCTCCACGAAGTTCTTGACCGTCTTGGGAGTGTGGTTCGGCAGCAGCCGGACCTCGATGTCGCCCTGGTTGGTCCTGAGAGTGGCGTACAGCTGCTCGGCCACGATCTGCCTTCCGTTGACATTTGTGCACACCGATCCTCGCACGGCGTCCGTCCGGGGCCCCCGGGCGGACGTGTCAGGGTCGTGTGGGGGTTTCAGCCGCCGAAAACCGGTCTACTCGCAGTCGAAGAGGCGCGCCCCGCCGCGATCCGTGGCATTGTCGTCGCCAAGTCCCTTTATCAAGCCGTACCAAGCCTTACCACCGCATTGACGCTCCTGGCAGGCATGATCCATATAAGGGTGGAAAGGTGAAAACCTGTACGCCACCGAGGAGGAGGATCCTGTGACCCGCATCGACAGCGTGCGCGCCGCGACCGGCTCGGCGAAGGACAGCGTGCTGCATGCCGCGGAAGTGGTGGCCCCCTACGCCGAGTCGGCCAGGGACCGGGCCACGACGTACGCGCAAGAGGCGCGCGTCACGCTCGGGCCCAAGGTTTCGCAGGCAGCGCACCAGGCGCGTGCCCAGTACGACACGCACCTCGCTCCACGCCTCGAGCAGGCGCGGACGCATGTCCCGCCGAAGCTCGACCACGCCGCGCACGACGCGGCGTCCCGCACCCGTGAGGCCGCCCGGCAGGCTGCGGCGTACTCGAAGCCGCGCATCGAGCAGGCGGTGGCCGCGGCCGAGCCGGCTCGCAAGGAGGCCGCGGCGCGAAGCAGCGCCGCCTACTCCGGGCTGCGCGGCGATGTCTCGCCGAAGGAGATCCGCAAGCTTGTGCGCAAGCACGAGCGCCGGTCCCGCTCCGGGCGCCTCGCCAAGCGGCTCGTCGTGCTCGGCATCATCGCGGGTGGCGCGTTCGCCGCGTGGAAGTGGTGGGACAAGCAGGCCAACCCGGACTGGCTGGTGGAACCGCCCGCCGCCACCGAGGTTCCCGACAGTGCTCCGCTGACCTCCGTCGACGGCAGCGGTCGGGATGTCCTCGACCCGGAAGTAGAGGCGAAGCAGGCCGAGGCGGACACCGGCCCGGAAGGCGGCGAGCGCTGACCGCGGCCCGCCCGCATACGGCGAAAGCCCCTCCGACCAGGGTTTTTCCTGGTCGGAGGGGCTTTTTCTGTGGAGCCTAGGAGATTCGAACTCCTGACATCTGCCTTGCAAAAGCAGCGCTCTACCAACTGAGCTAAGGCCCCGAAAACGGTGCGCTCCACCGGAAGAACCGAGCCCCGGTGCGGCACCGTGGACCAGAGTACCGGGTCACCCCCTGAATCCTGCAAAAAGATTGGGGGTCCCGACGGGCGACCACTCTCCGTAAGATGCCCCACGTACTTCGCGGCAGCGAAGGACCGTACTTGGGGAAGCGATGGGGAGACGCAATGGATGCCGCACAGCAGGAAGCCACCGCAAGAGCCAGAGAGCTCCAGCGGAACTGGTACGGGGAGCCGCTGGGGGCGCTCTTCCGTCGGCTGATCGAGGACCTGGGGCTCAATCAGGCCCGCCTCGCGGGGGTGCTCGGGCTTTCCGCCCCCATGCTGTCGCAGCTGATGAGCGGTCAGCGCGCGAAGATCGGCAACCCTGCCGTGGTGCAGCGCGTGCAATTGCTGCAGTCGCTCGCGGGACAGGTCGCCGACGGTAGCGTCAGCGCCGCCGAGGCCACCGAGCGGATGGACGAGATCAAGAAGTCACAGGGCGGGTCGGTGCTCACCAACACCGGGCAGGCGTCGAACAGTTCGGGTGCACCGACGGTGAAGCGCGTGGTGCGTGAGATCCAGTCGCTGCTGCGCTCCGTCTCGGCTGCGAGCGACATCATCGACGCGGCGGACTCGCTCGCCCCCAGCCACCCCGAACTGGCAGAGTTCCTCCGGGTGTACGGCGCGGGGCGCACCTCCGACGCGGTCGCCCACTACCAGTCGCACCAGAGCTGACCCCGGCCCGGCGCGGCGCCGTGTCCGGCTTCGGCTCCGGGAGGGGAGCGACGCACGACCATGGGTGAGGTCTTCGCCGGCCGGTACGAACTGGCCGATCCGATCGGCCGCGGGGGAGTGGGCGCGGTCTGGCGCGCCTGGGACCATCGGCGCCGCCGCTATGTGGCGGCGAAGGTACTGCAGCAGTCCGACGCCCATACTCTGCTGCGCTTCGTGCGCGAGCAGGCGCTGCGCATCGATCATCCGCACGTCCTGGCCCCGGCCAGTTGGGCGGCGGACGACGACAAGGTCCTGTTCACCATGGATCTGGTCGCCGGCGGTTCGCTCGTCCATCTCGTCGCGGACTATGGGCCGCTGCCGCCCCAGTTCGCCTGCGTGCTCCTCGACCAGCTCCTCGCCGGGCTCACCGCCGTGCACGCCGAAGGCGTGGTGCATCGCGACATCAAACCCGCCAACCTCCTGCTCGAGGCCACCGGTACCGGGCTGCCGCATCTGCGCGTGTCCGACTTCGGCATCGCGATGCGCAAGGGCGAGCCGCGCCTGACGGAGGCGGACTATGTGGTGGGCACGCCGGGGTACTTCGCGCCCGAGCAGGAGTTGGGCGCGGAGCCCGACTTCCCCGCGGACCTGTTCGCCGTGGGGCTCGTCGCGCTCCATCTCCTCGAGGGCGCCATGCCCGACTCCAGGGCGCTGATCGAACACTTCGAGGAACACGGCACTCCGCGGGCGCCGCAGGGCGTGCCGGGGCCACTGTGGGGCGTCCTCGCCGGGCTGCTGCAGCCGGACCCCGATACGCGGTTCCGCACCGCGACCGGCGCCCGCAAGGCACTCCTCGCCGCCACCGAACTCCTCCCGGAGCCGGGCCCCGACGACGAGCTGA
Source organism: Streptomyces sp. NPDC002754 (assembly GCF_053592315.1). Taxonomy (NCBI): domain Bacteria; kingdom Bacillati; phylum Actinomycetota; class Actinomycetes; order Kitasatosporales; family Streptomycetaceae; genus Streptomyces; species Streptomyces sp. NPDC002754. Next base: position 11,503 of record NZ_JBSFVM010000002.1, on the reverse strand, counting down.
TCGAGGTCTTCGACCAACTCGGCCCCCTTCCCCCGGGCTTCGGCCCCGGCGGCCCACCGGTACGCGGCCGCCGGGCCCGGCCGGTGGCAGATGCGGGGTCGCCGGTGGCAGGGGCGGGTTCGCCGCTGGCAGGGCCGGGTTTGCCGGTAGCAGGGCCGGGATTGCCGGTAGCAGGGGAGGGTTCGCCGGTGGCAGGCCCCGAGACACCGGTGCACGAGGCCGAGACCGCTGGGCAGGCCGCCGCCCCTCCGATACACGGCCCCGAGACACCGGCGCACGGTGCGGACACGACAGGCCACCAGGTAGGTACGGCCGACCCCGGTACGAACGCGGCAAGGCCCGAAGGCGGATCGGCGGGGCGCTCCAAGGGCCCAGTGACGCACAGTGCGGGCGCATCGGTGCCGCATGCTCCGCCGCCACCCGCCAACGCCCTGCTCCCGCCAAGGCCCTTGGCACCCCCCGCGGCCTCGGCCTCCGTCACCCCCGCGGGGTCTCCAGCCCCACCGGCGCCCCAGCTCCCTCCCGCATCCCAACTCCCTCCCGCGCCCAAGATGCCCCCGGCGCCAGCGGCCGGCCTCACCCCGCCGCTGGTCAGCCCCACAGAACCGTCGGCCACGCAGCCCCAGCCACCCGGGGCGCACACCCCACCGACGGCCCACCCAGAATTCGTACCGGAACCCATCCCCGTACGACCTGAACCGGCACCCGTACCTGAACCCGCTCCGGAGCCGGCCCCCGAACCCCCGCTTCGCGCCCCGCACTCGTCCGCCCCCTCCCCGCTCGACCCTCCCCAGGCCCATCACTCTCTGTACGCATCCGGCGACGGAGAAGTTCCCCGGCCCCGGCCAGGACCACCCGTGAGGGTGACGATCCCGGTATTGCTCCTGGCCCTGGCCTGTTTCGCGGTGGGCATCTGGGCACTGACCCGCCCCTGACCGGCCCACCCGCGCCCGGAGCCCGCCCCCCTCTCAGCCCTGCGCCCGCCGCACCTTCCGGACGGCGAGCACCCGCCACGCCGCCAGCCACAGCACCAGCGCACTCCCGGTCCCGACCCCGGCCACCCCCACCAATGTCATCAGGTCGCCCCCCGGTGACGTAGCGGACGAAGCCACCGCACCACCGGAACCCCCACCACGCCCACTCCCGGCACCAGCACCCGGATCAGAATTCGACCCCGCCCCCGACTCCGACCTTGAGCCGGCCCCCGGGCCGGACCCGAAGTCCCACTCCGCCCCGCCTTCCCCCCGCTCGGCAACCGCCCGATCCTCGGCCGTCACCTGGAACTCCCCCGGATCCCGCACATAGTCGGGCGCCTGCTTCGCCGACCCGTCGACGGCCACCCGCAACGTCATCCCGAGCCCTCCGGCCTTCTCCGCCATCGCCGGGTTGAGCGTGACCTTGAGCCAGTACCAGCCCGCGAGCCCCATCGCCGCCTCGTCCTCGCGCGACAGCAGCCGGTTCCCGTACGCCACGGGCGGCAGTGGTTCGAACGCGGCCGACGTCGTGCCACCCGAGTACGTGGCGCCCTTGGCCGCCACCGGCGCCCGCGCGGGGTTGTACAGCTCCATGTCGAGCGCCCCCGGCACCGTTCCCCGCCGGGTACCGCCGCCACCCGCCGAATCGTCCAACTCGGCGCCGAGTGAGAGCTGTTGCCCCCAGTCCACCGGCACCCGGTAGAAGTGGCTCTGCCCCGGCCCGATCCGGTCCTGCCACGCGCCGGACGTCAACGCCCTCGCATCGTTGAACCCCGTGCCCCCGCTGCGCCGCGCACCCGCCCCCGACGGCAGCGTCGCCGGCTCCGACGGCCAGGACCGCGCCCCCGCTCCAGGAGCGGCGGACACCAGCCCCGGCTCGGTGGCCACCCGCAGCTCGAGCCCCCAGTCCCGCTCGCTCGACCCGGCCGCCGCCGTCCGCTCCACGACCACGTAGTACGTCCCCGCCGACTGGCACCGCAGCCCACCCGGACGTACGGAACGTTCGACCGCCACCGCGATCGGCCGCGGATAGGAGCCGGAGCGGAACGTCGCACGCTCCACGTCGCACTGATTTCCCTGGCCGTCCCGCAGCGACACCACGATGCCGTCCGCGACCGCCGCCCTCACGCCCGAGCCGAGCGGCGGGACAGCCACGACCGAGGCGTACGCGGTGGCGGCCCCGTCCAGCTCGACACGGTAGTACGAGGTGACGCCGGCCCCCGCCGCGAGCGAACTCCGGTAGGTCGCACCCGTCTTGAGCTGCGCCGCCGTCGCGCCACTGCGCGCCCCGTCGACGCTCCGGGCGCCCTCTGCGAAGTCATACGGGTTGCCGCTCCCCGCCGCGGCCACCGTCGCAGCCGTCGCCGCCCCTGGCAGCGCCAGTACCAGGGCCGCGCACAGCCCCGCCCCGGCAGCGCCCCTCGCCAGGACCCGGCCGCGCCGCCCCTTCCTCAGCCGCCTCAGGAGTCTCCCCATGGACGGCCATCCTGCCGTTCCACTGCGCACGGTGTCCCGCGTGCGACGGATTCCCGCCACGTCATCGCATACGTAAAGGAGCCCCGAGCAGCCCCCGGACAGCACAAAGCCCCGGCCGCTGCTGCGACCGGGGCCCTATGAAGAGACTGTTGTCGATACTCACGAACCCGTGGGCACGGAGTCAGTCGCCTCCGTCCACAGATCCTGCTCGGCGCGATCCGCCTGGATCTGGCGGTACACGAGGAGCCCGCCGATGGCGGCCAGTGCGACCAGGAGAAGCTTCTTCACCGCGCGACCTCGTCTTTCCTTGACGTAGGGGACTTCTGGCGCCCGACTATACACACCGACCGATACCGATCGGTGACCTGGATCCACCTCAACTCAGCCCCCGAAGTCCGCAGTGGAAAAGGGCGTTTGCGCCCATCCGAGTGGTGTTCATCGGAATATCGACGCCCCGCGAGCGTCGGTCCCGCACCAGCGGGTCCCCATCCACATCATGAGGAAAGTACGCAAATCACCCAACCTGAAAGCGAGGGGCCATGACCAAGCACAAGGTCATGACGCTGTGGACCGTCATCATCTCCACATTCATCGCGCTGTTCTCGGCGCTCGGACTCACCTCCCCGGCCACCGCGGCCACTCCGACTCTGCAGACGGAGAAGACCCAGACCGCGGCGGTCAGTACCCCCGCCCCCGCGACGGCCCGCCCGTACTGGTCGTTCAAGCGGTCCCTGCCACCGACGATGAAGCAGCGCATCCGCGCCGAGGCCCACGGTTCCTCCCCGAGCGCCCGCCACCGCCCGCCGGCCGACACCGAGCAGCGCAACGCCGACAGCCACCTGGCGTCCGAGTCCCTCACGTCGCAGCAGTAGACGGCACCACACAGCAGCAAGAGCCGGAACAGCAAGAACAGCAGGACAGCAGGACGCACGAACAGCAGCAGAGACGGAACAGCCGGGCGAACAACGCCCGGACAAGGCAAGACCGCACAACAGCAACACGCAGCACAGACGCCCAACAGAGCCACACAACAGCAACACGCAGCACAGACGCCCAACAGAGCCGCACGGCACAGACGCACAGCGGCTACCCACAACAGCTACGCACAACAGAAGAGCAGGACTGTCGAACGAGGCCCCAGCCATCCCCTACGGCTGCGCGGGCCCATCGGCATGTCCGGGGACGCCACCCCACCCCACGTACAGCAAAAGACCCCCAAGCGTTTCCGCTTGAGGGTCCTCATTATGTGGGGCTAACAGGATTTGAACCTGTGGCCTCATCCTTATCAGGGATGCGCTCTAACCAACTGAGCTATAGCCCCGCCGCGCTCTGCGGTGTGTGTCCCGCGCGCTGACTCCTGAAGATTAGCGCACTGGGGGGCCAGTCCCAAAATCGATAGTCCTGGCCCGCCCACCAGCGGGTCTGTCGGGCCTCAGCAAGCCGGAGGAACGGTCACTCGTCCTCGGCGAGCGTGAGCTCGATGCCGCCGACGAAGCCCGCGGAGAGGTTGTAGATGAACGCGCCGAGCGTCGCCAGAGCCGTGGCCAGCACGACATCGATGACGGCGATGACCGTCGTGAACATCAGGACGCGCGGCAGCGACAGGAACGACTGCAGGTCGAAGCCGTTGGACTCGTTCGAGCCCGTGGCCTCGGAGATTGTCCCGCCGACCGTGGAGAAGACCCCCATGGCGTCCATGACCATCCACAGCACGGCGGCCGCGATGATCGTGCAGATGCCGAGCGCGATGGACAGCAGGAAGCTGACCTTCATCACCGACCACGGGTCCGCCTTGGCGACCCGCAGACGGGCCTTGCGGGTACGCGGGGTGGTGCGCGCCCCCGTGCGCGGCCTGCGGACAGAGTCCGGGGCGTTCTGGTACGCCTGCGGCGGGTGATACGGCTGGGCCGGCTGTTGCGGCCTCTCGCCCGGCAGGGCACCGCTGCCACCGCTGCCACCGGCCGCGTACTGCTGGGTCTGCGGACCTCGGGTGTCCGTCACAGTTCCCCCCTGGGATCCATGAGACTCGTTCGAGTCGGTCGAGTCGGTCGAGCCGGTTGAGCCTTTGACGTCATCGACGTCATGAGCGGAGCCACGGCCGCTCTCAGTATCCGTACCGGTGGATGTCCCGGTAGAGCCTGCGCCCGTGGCTCCGCTCACGATGACTCACTCCTCGCGCTACTCGGCCGAGGACTGTCCGCCCTCGTCCGTTCCGACGGCCGTCTCGTCGGCGGTGGTGTCGTCGATCTCGGCATCGTCCGCGTCCTGCGGGACGGCACCCTCGACTTCCTCTGCCTCACGGCCGGCCTCGGCGTTACGAGCGATACCGACGACGGCATCGCGCTTGCCCAGGTTGATCAGTTGGACGCCCATGGTGTCACGGCCCGTCTCCCTGACCTCGTTGACTCGCGTACGAATCACACCGCCGGACAGCGTGATGGCGAGGATCTCGTCGGTCTCCTCGGTCACCAGAGCGCCGACGAGCTCTCCACGGTCCTCCACGATCCTGGCGGCCTTGATACCGAGGCCACCGCGACCCTGGACGCGGTACTCGTCGACGTTGGTCCGCTTTGCGTACCCACCGTCGGTGGCGGTGAACACGAACGTACCGGCACGCACGACATTCATCGAGAGCAGTTCGTCTCCCTCGCGGAAGCTCATGCCCTTGACGCCGGACGTGGCACGCCCCATGGGACGCAGCGCGTCGTCCGTGGCGGTGAACCGGATGGACTGCGCCTTCTTACTGATGAGCAGCAGATCGTCCTCGGAGGAGACCAGCTCGGCGCCGATCAGCTCGTCGTCCGAACCGTCCGCCGCCTCGCGGAGGTTGATGGCGATGACACCACCGGAACGCGGCGAGTCGTAGTCCTTCAGAGGCGTCTTCTTTACGAGGCCCGCCTTTGTGGCGAGGACCAGGTAGGGCACCGCTTCGTAGTCGCGGATCGCGAGGATCTCGGCGATCGACTCGTCCGGCTGGAAGGCGAGCAGGTTCGCGACGTGCTGGCCGCGTGCGTCCCGCCCGGCGTCCGGGAGTTCGTACGCCTTCGCGCGGTAGACGCGCCCCTTGTTGGTGAAGAAGAGCAACCAGTGGTGCGTCGTCGACACGAAGAAGTGGTCGACGATGTCGTCTTCCTTGAGCTTCGTGCCGCGCACGCCCTTGCCGCCGCGCTTCTGGGAGCGGTAGTCGTCGGTCTTGGTGCGCTTGACGTAACCGCCACGCGAAATGGTGACGACGATGTCCTCTTCGGCGATGAGGTCCTCGACGGACATGTCGCCTTCGAAGGGCACCAGCATGGTGCGGCGGTCGTCGCCGAACTTGTCGACGATCTGCTGCAGCTCCGAGCTGACGATCTGTCGCTGCCGCTCGGGCGAGGCCAGGATCGCGTTGTACTCGTTGATCTTCAGCTGGAGTTCGTCGTGCTCCTGGACGATCTTCTGGCGCTCCAGGGCGGCCAGTCGGCGCAGCTGCATCTCGAGGATGGCGTTCGCCTGGATCTCGTCGATCGCCAGGAGCTCCATGAGGCCCCCGCGCGCGACGTCGACGGTCTCACTGCGCCGGATGAGCGCGATGACCTCGTCGATGGCGTCCAGGGCCTTCAGGAGGCCACGCAGGATGTGGGCGCGCTCCTCCGCCTTGCGCAGGCGGAACTTCGTCCGGCGGACGATGACCTCGATCTGGTGCGCCACCCAGTGCCGGATGAACGCGTCGAGCGACAGCGTGCGCGGGACGCCGTCGACCAGCGCCAGCATGTTGGCGCCGAAGTTCGTCTGGAGGTCGGTGTGCTTGTACAGGTTGTTCAGCACGACCTTGGCGACCGCGTCCCGCTTCAGGACGATGACCAGGCGCTGGCCCGTACGGGACGACGTCTCGTCGCGGACGTCCGCGATGCCGCCGACCTTGCCGTCCTTCACGAGGTCGGCGATCTTCTGGGCGAGGTTGTCCGGGTTGACCTGGTAGGGCAGCTCTGTGACGACCAGGCACTGGCGGTTCTGGATCTCCTCGACCGCGACGACCGCGCGCATCGTGATGGAGCCACGGCCGGTGCGGTACGCCTCCTCGATGCCCTTACGGCCCACTACAAGGGCGCCGCTCGGGAAGTCGGGGCCCTTGATGCGCTCGATGAGGGCGTCCAGGAGCTCCTCGTGCGAGGCCTCCGGGTTCTCCAGGGCCCACTGGGCGCCGGCCGCCACCTCGCGCAGGTTGTGCGGCGGGATGTTGGTCGCCATGCCGACCGCGATGCCCGCCGAACCGTTGACCAGCAGGTTCGGGAAGCGGGCCGGCAGGACGGTCGGCTCCTGGGAGCGGCCGTCGTAGTTGTCCGTGAAATCGACGGTTTCCTCGTCGATGTCACGGACCATCTCCATGGACAGCGGCTTCATCTTGCACTCGGTGTAGCGCATGGCGGCCGCGGGGTCGTTGCCCGGAGAACCGAAGTTTCCGTTGGAGTCCACCAACGGCATGCGCATCGACCACGGCTGGGCCAGGCGGACCAGGGCGTCGTAGATCGAGGAGTCGCCGTGCGGGTGGTAGTTACCCATGACGTCACCGACGACGCGAGCGCACTTGTAGAAGCCCTTCTCGGGCCGGTAGCCACCGTCGTACATGGCGTACAGGACGCGGCGGTGGACGGGCTTGAGGCCGTCACGTACGTCGGGCAGCGCGCGGGACACGATGACGGACATCGCGTAGTCGAGGTAGGAGCGCTGCATCTCCGTCTCGAGCCCTACGGGCTCGATGCGCATCGCGATGGCGCTGCCGTCCTCGTTCTCCGAAGGAGGCGGCGTGGGGGTGTTCTCGTCGGCCATTGCTGGTCAAGATCCTTTCTGCGCGGTCAGCTGAGACCGACTCAGATGTCGAGGAAGCGGACGTCCTTGGCGTTGCGCTGGATGAACGAGCGCCGGGCCTCGACGTCCTCGCCCATGAGGACCGAGAACAGGTCGTCGGCCTGGGCGGCGTCGTCCAGGGTGACCTGGCCGAGCACGCGGTGCTCCTGGTCCATGGTCGTGACGCGCAGCTCCTCGGCGTTCATCTCACCGAGGCCCTTGAAGCGCTGGATCGAGTCCTCGCGGACGCGCTTGCCCGCCTGCCGGCCCATCTCGGTCAGGGCGTCGCGCTCACGGTCCGAGTACGCGTACTCGAAGTCGTCACGGCCCCACTTGATCTTGTAGAGCGGCGGGCGCGACAGGAACACGTGACCGGCTTCGACGAGCGGCCGCATGAAGCGGAACAGGAACGTCAGGAGCAGCGTGTTGATGTGCTGACCGTCGACGTCGGCGTCCGCCATCAGGATGATCTTGTGATAGCGGAGCTTCTCGATGTCGAAGTCCTCGTGGACTCCGGTGCCGAAGGCCGAGATCAGCGCCTGGATCTCCTGGTTGTGCAGGATCTTGTCGATGCGCGCCTTCTCGACGTTCAGGATCTTGCCTCGGATCGGCAGGATGGCCTGGTACATCGGGTCACGGCCGGACTTGGCCGAGCCACCGGCGGAGTCACCCTCGACGATGAAGATCTCGCACTTGGTGGGGTCGTTCGACTGGCAGTCGGAGAGCTTGCCCGGCAGGGAGGCGGTCTCCAGGAGGCCCTTGCGACGGGTCAGGTCACGGGCCTTACGGGCCGCCACGCGCGCGGTGGCCGCCTGGATGGCCTTGCGGATGATGTCCGTGGCCTCGACGGGGTTCCGGTCGAGCCAGTCCTGGAGGTGCTCGTAGACGACCTTCTGGACGAAGGTCTTCGCCTCGGTGTTGCCCAGCTTGGTCTTGGTCTGGCCCTCGAACTGCGGCTCGCTCAGCTTGATCGAGATGATCGCGGTCAGACCCTCGCGGATGTCGTCGCCCGTGAGGTTGTCGTCCTTCTCGCGCAGCAGCTTCTTGTCGCGCGCGTACCGGTTGATGAGGCCCGTCATCGCGGCGCGGAAGCCCTCTTCGTGGGTACCGCCCTCGTGCGTGTGGATCACGTTGGCAAAGGAGTAGACGCCCTCGCTGTAGCTGGTGTTCCACTGCATCGCGACCTCGATGGAAAGGAGCTTCTCCTTGTCCTCGGCCTCGATGTCGATCACGGAGGGGTGAACGACCTCTCCCTTACGGGAGTTGAGGTACTTCACGAAGTCGACGATGCCGCCTTCGTAGTGGTACGACACCGAACGCGGCTCGAAGGCGGTGTCGTCGCCCGCCTCGTTCGTGTCCGCTCCGGCCGTGGCCTTCGCGATGTCGCGCTCGTCCGTGAGGTTGATCCGCAGGCCCTTGTTGAGGAAGGCCATCTCCTGGAAGCGCCGCGACAGCGTCTCGAAGGAGTACTCGGTGGTCTCGAAGATGTCGCCGTCGGCCCAGAAGGTGACCGAGGTACCGGTCTCCTCGGTCGCCTCGTGCTTCGCCAGCGGCGCCGTCGGAACGCCGGCCTTGTACTCCTGCGTCCAGCGGTAGCCCTCGGTCCTGATCTCGACGGAGACCTTTGTGGACAGCGCGTTCACGACGGAGACGCCCACACCGTGCAGACCACCGGAGACGGCGTAACCGCCGCCTCCGAACTTGCCGCCTGCGTGCAGGACGGTGAGGACGACCTCGACGGCGGGCTTGCCCTCGGAGGCGACCATGCCGACGGGGATGCCACGGCCGTTGTCGACGACGCGGACGCCGCCGTCTTGCAGGATCGTGACGTCGATCGTGTCCGCGTGACCCGCGAGGGCCTCGTCGACGGAGTTGTCCACGACCTCCTGCACCATGTGGTGAAGGCCACGCTCACCGGTCGAGCCGATGTACATGCCGGGTCGCTTGCGGACCGCGTCCAGCCCTTCGAGGACGGTGATCGCACTGGCGTCGTACGAGGCCTCTGTGGCCCCGCCGTGCACTGCGGCGTCGGTGGACGGGATGTTCTCGTTGGGGTTGCCGGAATCGGCCACGAAGCGCCCTTTCTGGCACAGCACAAGCCAAGCTCCCGGTTGGTGGCCGGAGCGGCTGCGGCGTGTTTGTTCGGTAAGCCCTGATCAGCGTTGCTCGGTGCGTCCCACAAGTGGGGCGGGATTGTCTCCCAGTGTACCGGTAGCTCGGACATAGATGGGGGTTTGGCGGCGCCTGAGTCCGCATGTGCCGCCCTCAACCGGTCTCGGCCGACTCCCCCTATGCGGTGCGGGGCTTCAGGAGGCTCACAGCGGCACTCAGCGCTTCCGGGTATGAACCACCAGCTACGGAGGCCCTTCACTCACCCGTAGGTGTCACCGGGACCGGTGCTTCCGGGGGCTCGCAAGGGGCCGTAGCGGCGCGGACCGCCGCCGGGATTCTTGATGTCGATGCGCCGCACAGCGCCGTGCCCGAGATCCTCGTTCAACCGCCTGACCAGCTGCGGAGCCAGCATCCGCACCTGAGTCGCCCAGGCCGTCGAATCGCACTGCACCACCAGAACCCGCTCGTCCTCGTCGTACTTCTGCGGAACACAGTGCTTGGCGAGGTCCTCACCGACGATCTGCGGCCAGCGACCCATGACGCCGCCTACCGCGGCCGGTGTCTCCCAGCCCCGCTCGGTGATCAACCGGTTGATGGCGGAGCCGAGCCCCATCGGATCCCGACCGTCGGAACGCGCTCCGGACCGCAGTCCGCCGCCGCGCCGCGCCTGCTTCTTCTGCTGCGCGGAGTCACCACGCGCGCGTGCCGCCTCTTTCGCCGCACGTAGGGCGACGCGGGCCAGATCGACACCCGAAGGCTCGGGATCGCCTTTTGGTTCCCGCGGGTCCTTCGCACCTTCGGGGGATTCTCCGGCGCTCACAGTCGCTCCACCGTCCCGTCCGACACCGCGTAGCGCGTGCCCGCCAGCACAACCGGTACGTCGTCGTCGACGGCAGCCGTGACGAGAACCTGCTCACCGGGCGCCACAAGCTCCGCCAGGCGCTCCCTGCGGCGCGCATCCAGCTCGGCGAAGACGTCGTCGAGAACGAGCACCGGCTCGTTGCCCTCGGCCCGCAGCAGGTCGTACGAGGCCAAGCGGAGCGCCAGCGCATACGACCAGGATTCGCCGTGGCTCGCGTAGCCCTTGGCGGGCAACTGGCCGAGCTTGAGGACCAGTTCGTCGCGGTGCGGGCCGACCAGCGTGACGCCCCGCTCGATCTCCTGCTTGCGCGCCCCCTCGAGGGCGGCGAGGAGTTGCTCGTACAGCTCCTCGCGCGCGTGCCCGAATATTTCGGGGGACGAGGGCTTGTACTCCAGGGCGATCGGCCCGCCACCCGGCGCCAGCTGCTCGTACGCCTTGTCGGCGAGCGGCTGCAGCGTCGCGATCAGGTCGAGCCGCTGCGCGAGGAGTTCCGCCCCCGCGCGCGCGATGTGCTGGTCCCACACGTCGAGCGTGGACAGATCCATCGAGCGCCCGCCGTGCCGCCGCGCGAGCGCCGCCGTCTTCAGGAGCGTGTTGCGCTGCTTCAGGACACGGTCGTAATCGGAGCGCACGCCCGCCATCCGGGGCGAGCGTGCGGTGACCAGCTCGTCGAGGAAGCGCCGGCGCTCACCGGGATCGCCCTTCACCAGGGCCAGGTCCTCGGGCGCGAACAGCACCGTCCGTACGATCCCGAGCACGTCACGCGGCTTGACCTGCGAAGACCTGTTGATCCTTGCGCGATTCGCCTTACCCGGGTTCAGCTCCAGCTCGACGAGCTGCTGGCGCTCGCCCTGCCGGACCTGCGCCCGGATCACGGCACGCTCGGCGCCCATGCGCACCAGCGGAGCATCCGAGGAGACGCGGTGGCTACCGAGCGTGGCGAGGTAGCCGACGGCCTCGACGATGTTCGTCTTGCCCTGCCCGTTCGGACCCACGAACGCGGTGACGCCCGGGTCGAGAGGGACCTCCGCCCGGGTGTACGAGCGGAAGTCGGCCAGCGACAGATGCGTGACGTGCATGGTCGTGGGCCGACCTCCCCCAGAGTTCTGAACAGCGGTTTTCTACAGGCGCGGTGTTCTACAGGTGTGGATTACTTCTTCTCGACGGCGTGGCCGCCGAACTGGTTGCGCAGCGCCGCGATCATCTTCATCTGCGGCGAGTCCTCCTGGCGGGAGGAGAAGCGCGCGAACAGCGA